>CAYWYG010000001.1:0-81090 GCA_964462335.1 uncultured Candidatus Saccharibacteria bacterium
CGCATCCATGGTAAGGATGAGGTCCCGGGTTCGACCCCCGGTCGTGGCTCCAGAACCAGAATAACAAAACAATTGTTTTATTTAGATTAGTTAGAATAAGGAGATTGCATGGATATAGCAGTTAACTGGACGGCCGTCATCCTTGCCTTTGTGGCAGGTATGATTGTTGCGAGAATCTGGTATGACGGTGTCGCATTTGGTCATATATGGGCGAATCTAGTTGGTCTCAAGTTGACAAGTGTGAAAAAGGCGCCTAAATCAGCACTACTGACTTTAGTCATTTCAAATTTTGCTTCTGCACTGGTACTTGCACTCTCTATTTCTATATGCTCGGCATATTTTAAGACTGAATCGGTCTGACTTGCGCTTGGTGTCGCGTTTGTCGCGTGGCTGGGGTTTTCTATAGCAACGCTCGCCCAACACAACGGCTTTGAACAAAAGCCAGCAAAGTTGACTCTCGTCAATGGCGGCCATCATTTGGCGATTTTTCTTGCGATGGCATTGGTGATTGGATTGCTGTCGCTATAGAGTAGTGTTATGAGTAATTTCCGACTATACCTTTCTCTAGGCTAGTAGCCCTAATATCTCAGCACCTGCAACAATCATGCAAACCACTTGTTTGTCACTTTTTTGACTCGTTTGTGCCACACATATACCCAGCCCTGCTCGAAAGCAATCGTGCCAACCGTTGCAACAATTTCTCAATTGCAACTAATGACTACCGACCTGTATAATGCTCTCTAGTGCAAACGCACGATCGTTTACAACGAGTATAAGATTGGAGTAGATGTGGCAATCTGGAAGTTAGCCACGGGCGATGTTGTTCGTCCCTACGAACGGCTCTCCTGGCCTCAGACGATTGCAATTGGCATGCAGCACGTCGTCGCCATGTTTGGTGCGACGTTCCTGGTCCCATTGCTGACGGGCATGTCGCCGGCGACAACGCTGCTCTTCTCGGGCATCGGCACGCTTGTGTTCATGATCATCACGCGTAATCAGGTCCCAAGCTACCTTGGTTCCAGCTTCGCATTCATTGCGCCAGTGACAGCCGCGAAGACGAGCGGCGGGCCTGCTGCAGCTTTCGGCGCAATCTTCGTCGCTGGCGTCATGTTGTTTCTCGTGGGCTTGGTCATCAATGCTGTCGGCGCCACCTGGATCAACCGACTGATGCCTCCTGCCGTGACCGGAGTTGTCGTCGCTCTCATCGGGCTCAACCTCGCGAGTGTGGCGATCAAGAACCTGCAGACTCAATCCGCGTACGGACTAATCACAATCCTGGCGATCGTGATCATCGCTGCAGCGACACGAGGCTTCGCACAGAGAATCTCGATCTTCCTCGGGGCTCTTGTCGGCTGGGTGTTGGCAGGCTTCACGGGCGGTATCGATGCCAAGGCCACACAGGCCGTGGCAGATGCCAAATGGTTCGGTCTGCCCGAGTTCGGCTCGCCGTCGTTCTCTCTTGCAACGGCTGTCACCATGATACCTGTGGTTATCGTTCTCATCGCAGAGAACACGGGTCACGTCAAGGCTGTCGGCACCATGACCGGTGAAAACCTTGATCGCGAGCTGGGCAGGGCGTTCATGGGGGACGGTGTTGCAACAACTGTGGCTGGCCTGTTCGGCGGCTCAGGGACGACAACCTACGCCGAGAATATCGGCGTCATGGCGGCAACAAAGGTCTACTCGACTGCCGTCTATGTCGTTGCCAGCATTACCGCAATTGGACTCGGCTTGTGTCCCAAGTTCGGCGCCGTTATCCTCACTATGCCGCTTGGCGTTCTGGGTGGTGTCACAGTCATCCTGTATGGCATGATCGGTGTTTTGGGCGCACGGATCTGGAAAGACAACCAAGTCGACCTCCATCAGGGCAAGACATCTATGCCGATCGCGATAGGGCTGATCCTCGCGATCGGTGACTTCACCCTGACCATCGGGGAGTTCACGTTCGCAGGCATCGCCACTGCAACAGTCAGTGCCATCGTGACCTACCACCTCATGCATGCACTGAGTCGTGATGGTGCGACCACGCGCGAAGAGGACAAGGTGGCGTCACCAGCAAGCGCGTAATCCACCACTCGTTGTCACCCGCGGGACGATTTGCATACTTTGCAAATCGTCCCGCGGCCAACAACCCCACGATTTTATAACCACTGATTTTTATATAGATACGAATGCTATACTAGGTACATGAAGCAGGTAACACAAATCACCCTAAATGAACTACACACAATGGCAGAAAACATCGACAACGCATACGCGAGATAGTAGAGCGTATTGTGCATGACTAATTCGCCGTCTCACATCGACAAAGCAAAATGGGCGTCATATAGCTTGTTTAAACAAATGGGAAATATCGGTTCCGAAGTAGGACGTACTTTGGCGCACTTAAACGGGGTGACCACGCATCCGCACAAGCGGCGTTTTGGCGCGGATTAGACTTGATCGATATTACCGCAGACCACCTTGTCGAGTAGAAATCACCACGTCTCAAAGAGCTACTACGCGCCCGTGAAGTCTTCGCTGAAAATTACTACAATGGCTGTGATAATGGACTCGAACAATATTTCATGCACTATGCTCTCGCAGCACGTCTGCGGCGTTAATAATCATCTTTCGGATACGTAAATTTCTTTTCAATTATAAATGTCTGTTTGGCGGTGATAAATTCTTGTAGGTCTTCGAGATTACCAAAGCGTTTTTCTTTTGCTTCAAATTCAGCGTCGGTAAGCCATGCATTGCGTTGACCGTCAGACTCGGTAAGTAGCTCGCCGCGAGGATTGGTGCCGCGGACTAGGCAGAAATATTTGTCTTCAAGCAACACCCCATCGGGGTCATAATCCAGCTTGTGATAGAACCCTAGTACTTCAAGATCGGCTGTGAGACCAGTTTCTTCCATGAGTTCACGAGCTGCTGCCTCGATCATCGTCTCGCCCCAACGAATCTTGCCAGTCGGACGCCCCCAATAGCCATAGTATGGCTGTTTCAGGCGCTCTTGCTGAAGATGACGACCGTCAGGGTGGACAATGTCTAGCACGACAGATAATTTAGGTTGTTTTTCGATCGCATGTTCGTCGGTGTCCATGCGATTGGCATACTCTTTGCCGCGGCGCGTGAGGCGGTATTGGCCGTATGATTTGGGCGCATGCTCGACAAACCCTGCCTCGATGAGTTGCTTGATATGAAAGTTGGCGTGATCACTCGTCATGCCAGTCGTACGCGTAAGTTCTGCGAACTTTGCACTGGACGACAAAAGCAACTGGCGTAGTATCTTCATCTGGGCTTCATGCGCATCGGCGCTATAGTGTGCCATCACGTAATTCCTCTCGTAATTTCATCCATATTTTACCTAATTCGTTGCGTCCTTGTCGATCTGGACCCCAGCCCCAGAAACTGTCGACAGGTGAATCTTCAATGATTTGTTCATTGCGTGTTGATAGAAGGTGATGCTGTATATAGTCGTGCTGCATGAGTTTATGCTTGCAGATGTCGTACATAACCGATGTTTTAGTGTCGTTCCAGTTTGCAATCTGCGCCGACTTGTTAGCTTGGGCTATTTTGTAGGCATCGTATGCTGAGCGAGATTGTCGGACACGATGAAAGAGTGATATATCCGACTCAAAAAAGCGTGATGCCTGATACGCATGCTCACTAGTCGGCCACACATGGCCTCTCCATTCGACCTGAAAACTTGAAAAGTTAGAGAACATATAAAACTCGCGCTCATAAAATCCCACAACCGACGCATCGGTGCAGAGTAGTGGGTCACGAAAATTTTTGATAGTACTTTTCATATAAACTCCTTTTACTTACTATCTGAATTTATAGTTCATTTGAGATTGATTATCTAGTGAAGTCAATTTCGGTATTTTACTCTTTACCATCTGATCATCATCTGTTAAAATAGTTTCTTAGTTATGGCAAAGAATACGAAATCAAAGCGCAAATTAGTCGGACTCGTTAGCAAGGTCTCTGGCGTACGTGCGTATTACACGAAGAAAAACACGATGAACACATCGGGCAAGTTGAGCCTTCGCAAATACGACCCCGTGACTCGCACGCACGAAATTTTCGAAGAAACCAAGAAATCACTTGGTCGCAACGAAGTCAAAGCCCGTAAATCATAGCCATCTATACCGTATAGTTCGCAATAGAATACGATAGGTAATATCATGGCGAAGCGTAAACGACTACCATTTAGGCAATTTCTCCACGGTATTACCGACGCGGCACGATTGAGTATCAAAATTGCCCCAGGAGCAGTCTTGATGAAACTTGGCGGGGCAGTGCTTGATGCAGTGTTACCTTTGGTTACGACATATTTTGCTGCCTCGACGACAACTGAATTACTCAACGCCTACAATGGTGACGCTGAAGCTGGTCGACGGGCGCTGGTTTATGTGGTGCTTGCAGCGCTCATTGGTCTCTTCAGTGTACTTTGGTCAAGCACCGATGACTATCTTCAAGCCGTTTTGCGCTATCGTGTGAATGCTCGCGTCAGTGATATCATGTATGAAAAGTTTTTGGCACTTGATTTTTGGCGGTACGAAGACAAGTCCACGAAAGACACCTATGATAAAGCCCAACAGTTCGCCAACTTTTACTCCTATGTGTTTGACCAGCTCGCCTCGATATTTTCACAGTTATTTAGCGTCATCACGGCGATTATTGCATTATTTGTATTTGTGCCGTGGGTTGGCGTTGTGACGCTTATTGCATTAGCTCCGGGCATATATCTCCAGATTAAATTGTCCCGCGCCCAAGTCGATTTGTGGAATGGCAACGTAGTAGCGAGGCGTTCGCAGAGCGATATCGAGTGGAACTTGCTGACACCAACGTCGATCACAGAACTGCGGCTCAACGGATTGGTGCGTTATCTGCTGGAATTGCGGGCAAAATATCGTGAGAAGGACGAGCTAGGTCGACTTCGGTTAGAGAAGAAATATCTCTCAAAACAAATCATTTCGAGTGGGTTAGAAACATTTGCTGAACTCATAAGTCTGATATGGATTACGCTCGAGATCATTGCACGGCGTCAGCCAATTGGTCAATTTCTCTATGTACAGCAGATTGTATCGCGCGCAATTGGCTCGAGCAATGCGTTTGCAAGCTCACTTGCACGCATCGATGAAGATATTGCGCAAATGTTTGAATATCAGAAGTTTATGTCGCTTGATGTAGCGGCCATGCGCCCTATCCAAGAGATCAATGTACCTGCCACAATACGGTTTGATCACGTATCATTTCATTATCACGGATCGCACAAGCTTGTGCTGCATGATATCGATTTGACTATCAAACGCGGTGAAAATATAGCTGTTGTCGGCGAAAACGGTGCAGGGAAATCGACACTAATAAAGTTGCTAATAGGGCTGTACGAACCAACAAAGGGTAACATATACCTCGATGATACGCAGCTCACCGACATCAGACACGATGCGTGGCATCGATATATCGGTCTGTTGCAACAGTCATATTTAGAATTTAATTTCGCAACGCTGCGAGACAACGTATATTTCGGTGATGTAAGTCAGCCGTTCGACGAGTCACGCTATCGTATTGCGCTCCGAGATGCCGAAGCTAAGGATTTTATAAACGAGTTGAAACACAAGGATGACACGTATGCATCAAAATGGATCACGGAGGATGATGGTGAAAATGATGACGAATCAGGCACAACACTATCAGGCGGTCAATCACAGCGCTTAGCGTTGGCCCGTAGCTTTTATCGCGATGCACCATATATTGTGCTGGATGAGCCGACAAGCGCGATCGACGCATTGGCAGAGTCACGGATATTTAAGAGACTTTTTTCTCATAGAGATATGAAGACTATTATCACGATTAGCCATCGCCTTTCTACAGTTGCGAGGGCCGACATCATCTACGTACTTGAACATGGCCGGATAGTAGAACGCGGGACGCACCAAGAACTTGTCACAAAGAAGGGTGCGTACTATCGTTTGTTTGCGTCGCAGCTGGCTGGCTCAGACTCGAGTCAAGCTGAGTAGCAAGCCAGATACCGCTCGTAAGCATCTGTTCGATCACATGGACCGTTGGCGATGTCGTCGCAGCGTATACTATGAGCTGGTCGCCATATGCTTCATAATCAAACATCGAGAAATGGTGTGCAAGAACACTTGTGGTAGCTGGCGGCAACATTGCCATGACGTCATCGACATGTTGCATCGGTGCGTAGACACGAAATACTTCCGCAAACTTCTGATCATGGCCAGCAAAACTATGAGAGGTATAGTGCTTGAGATTATGAAACTTCGCAAATAAGTGTGCGTACAGTATGTCATCATATCGGATACTATTGAGTAGAATATGCGCCGCAAGGTGCTTTTTGAGATCTAGTTTCAGGATTGTCCATGTGTACGAACGAGAGGGTTTGTCAGGAAACGAGACCGTGTCCATTCGCTCAAGTAATATGACATCGATGCCAGATACGGTACCTACGCAATAATGACGATCAACATGGCTTGGCGACAATGTAAAGCCACGCACCATTTGGTGCTCATCACTATACTGCGATACGCCCCCAAAATAGACTAGGTCAAATTTGTTGCAGGCTAATTTAAAAACTTTTTGAGAGGTATGAGTCCGAAGCAGGTGCAGTCGAGAAAGGCGTCGCATGGGCATGCGTACCTACAATTCCTGATGATTGTGTTGCAGTATCCGCCATCTCATATCACGTATCGTATTCATAAAGTACAAAAACGCATCATAAGGAGACTCATAGGGGCTGAAATACGCATGAACATCACCATCACGAAACCATTTGGTGCACATATAGTATACGTGATCAGAAGTTTGTAATTTGCGCCAGTCATCGATAAGTCTTTGATCGCGGCTATCCATGACAGCATCCTCGAGTTCGTAGAGACAACGTAACGCCTCTTGTTGCATCGCATTACCCATCCACGCGCTAAGATCACGTTCTGTATCTGCCCATGTAACCGTATAGGGCATCGACACGGTATCACGCGGTTCAAGTGCTGCAGCTTCGCTAACGGTTTTAAAGTCGTACCACTCAGCCTTGTCGATACGGCGGACAAAATCACGCATAAAATCAAATATGCCCGTATCATCCCATTGATGCTCACCGAACGTCTCATAATCCATAAAAAGATTGACGATCTGCTCATCACCGAGAGGCAACCAACTCATGTATTTTTCAACCGTGAGAGGCCATTCTGCCCATGTCCGATTTGAAAAACGGAAGGCGATATCGTCACTAAGCCGATAATTTTTCAGTAGTAATCGAATATTGCTGGTACGTGGGGGTTGGTAGACATAATTCGGGCTACGCCAGCCAAGTACCGGATCCCACCCCTCGGCAAGCACGGCTTTGTAACCTGCGTTATCCGCCCATATACCAACCTCATCGTAGTAGGCAAGCTCAGTATTTCGAAATGTGCGCGGCGTGATACCAAAAAGTTCTTTGATCTTTGCGGTATGAATATCGACTTGACGCTCAAATTCTGAGCGGCTATAGAAAAACGCGAGGCTATGATGATATGTCTCCGCAACGATTTCTACGCGGCCAGTATCAACAATTTTCTTAAAACTATCAAGTATCTCTGGCGCCCACGCTTCGCACTGCTCTATAAATGTTCCTGTTATGCTCATGCTGAGACGAAACTCGGGGTAAGTCTCTAGTAAATCAAGCAACATCGCATTGGTTGGGCCATATGATTTTAACGCGACTTTTTTTAGGATAGTCTGGTTGCGAGCACTGTCATGAGACCGTGTGTCGGAAAAATAGTCATGGTCATATCCTGCGCTAAAGATGCTATATGGTGATATACGATATGGCTGATGGACGTGGAGATAGAGGACGATTGATTTCATGCTGCTATCCCAACTTTTACGTATTGGTCAATAAATCTATCGGCAATGTTGGTCCATGATTTCCCGCGCATCTCCTCAATAGCGTTGGCTTTGAGGTGAGCTGCGAGTGAACGTGACGACGCAAGATTGATCAGCAGATCCGCCAAACGGTCTTCGTCCCAGTAGTCGTATTTCATGCCATTTCGGATAACTTCGCTTGCGCCACTCTGTTTTGTCATGACGACGGCGGTGCCGTGCGCTGCAGCTTCTAGTGCGGTCAACCCGAAAGGTTCGCTAATTGAACTCATCACAAATACATCTGAGATCGCAAAGACGTCACGCCACTGCTTGCCCCGCACAAATCCCGTGAAGATCACTTTGTCGGCAATACCAAGCTCGGCGCTCAGCTCAATCAGCTCATTGCGCTGCTCGCCATCGCCGGCAATGATGAATACAAAGCGTCCCAGACGATGGGAGGCCTTGGCTGCGGCTCTCATAAAATTGACAAGCCCTTTTTGTACCGTGAGACGATTGACGACACTGACGATACAATAACCCTCAGCCTTCATCGTGGCGGCATAGCGGTACGCATCACCCGTGGCCTCGTCTGCAAACTCACTGTAGTCAATCGTGTTGTGAACAACTTCGATTTTTTCTTGAGGAATATTGTATTTTTCAGAGATAATATTCTTTTGTATCTGGCTAATAGCGATAATCCGATCGGCCATCAGAAGTCCCATTTGCTCAATATCATGTATCATCGGGTTGCCATGTGTACCGCCAGCGCGATCAAACTCAGTTGCATGGACATGGGCAATCAATGGACGGTGCACCGCCTGTTGTACGGCAACTCCCGCACGCAGCGTCAACCAGTCGTGGGCATGGATCGCGTGAGGTGGGTGTAGCTTGGCGTGACGAACGGCAGTCTTGATGTAGCGGTCTTGAATCTCCTGCATCTCAGGACTGCTTGCATGCCAGCTGTCATAGACCCATGTACCGTCACCCTTGACAGGCAAGCGCTTACTACTACTTATAATTCTCATAAACTCGCTGCCCGGATGCTCTGCCTCGTAGGGGAGCACGAAGTCAATGTCGACACCGCGACCTGCAAGGGCTCGTGCCATCTGGTAGCAGACGACACCCATTCCTCCAGCGTTGTGCGGCGGTAATTCCCACCCTAACATTAATATCCGCATCTGGTGTAGCTTTCGTACGTTTAGTACTGATGTTTTTACTTCTACGTTCCAGTATAGCCCCAGATGAGGTGACGCGCAATAGTTCTAATGGTTTTTTTGACAAGTTGCGCACTCATCTTCGGTTGCGGCCACTGCGCGCCATGCACGTACCGCAAGTCGGGCGGGTAGAACCTCATGGTAGCCGATGATATCGGCGGCTCTACGTAGCATATGACCGACAAAGCCGTAGATGCGAATATTTTTCCACTCAAGAAGTGCCCATGATCTGCCTACGGGTATGACGACGGGTGGTTCATAGGGTCGATATACTGGCCGTATCTGGCCACGATGTGTGCGGATGATATCGCCGGCAACATATCGTGCGTCATGAAGTGCTGTTTGCGCAAGACCGGTATATGGCGTGGCGGCGTTATCGCCGATAACATAGGTGTGCCTACCGACCATTAAGTGTTCATCGACAACGACTCGATTGGCAGTGCTGGTACAAAAGAAATTGCTGTGATGATCAAAAAATGGATGATTGGTGACGCCAGATGTCCACACCACCGTTCGCGTCGGGATGGATCGACCACTGACGTATACTTCATCGTCATCTTGCCACTCGACCTTTTCATTGGTCATGACACTGACACCTATCGATTTAAGTCGGCGTGTAATGATACGACTCGCCTCCTCGCTCATTCGCGGCGCAACACGTGGTGCTGCCTCAACAAGCATAATCCTGATGCGATTGTGGCGGATACCGTGCGCTGAGGCAATATGATCGATATAATGCGCCAAAGATGAGGCAAGTTCGATACCCGTTGGCCCAGCCCCCACGATGACATATTGTTTGTCGAGGCGCCGCGTTGATGTCAGCTCGTCATGCAGATGCCGTCGAAACCGTGTAATTTGATCGCTCGATTTTATACCGAAGCTATTGGTATCAAGACCTTTTATCCCAAAATAGCTTGTGACAACACCAAATGCGATTACGACGCGATCATATGAATAGGTGTGACGAGCGCCACGTAACAACCGCCGTTCCGGGTCGTAGCCCACAATTGTGTCTTTTACGACATGGACGCGACGATGAGCAAAGATCGCGTCAAGCGGGATAAATGATTGACGCTGTGCGCCACCGGTTGCGACCGCATAGAGTGCTGGATAATATACGAAATGATCGCGATCAGAGATGAGTGTCACATGCAGCCCAGGCTCAGTCGCGAGCCGAAGTGCCAGTTTTACGCCAGCAAATCCACCACCGGCAATCACTATTTTCATTGATCTGTACTACCTAAACTAAGCATTACTTTCATGCTAGCAGATAACGATAACGTATGCTACAGTCATACACATGAAGGGGAAACGCTGGGCAGTTACGCTGATCATTTTTCTCGTTATGGCTGCGCTTATTGGTGCGCTGATCGTCTTCGTCCATGATCCCGTACTTATTCGTCCAAGTGGGCTCATCGCAGCACAACAGCGAGACCTGTTGTATTTTGCGACAGGGGTAATGTTGGCTGTTGCACTACCGGTTTTTGTATTGACGGCGTATATCGCTCGAAAATACCGAGCTACCAATCGTCGTGCACGATATACACCCAACGAAGACGGTAATCGCTCCCTTGAACTCGTTTGGTGGGGCATTCCCATCGCGATCGTCGGACTGTTGTCGGTCGTTGCGTGGCGTACATCCCATAGCCTTGATCCATTTCGCCCGCTTGATGACACTGCGCCGTATCGTGTGCAGGTCATTGCGCTCGAATGGAAATGGTTATTTATCTACCCAGACTATAAAACAGCATCGGTCAATGAGTTGGCGATCCCAGTGGGACAACCTGTCGAATTCTCGATCGCATCAGATGCACCGATGAATTCATTTTGGATACCAGAACTTGGCGGACAAATCTATGCGATGAGTGGCATGAGCACTCAGCTTCACCTGCAAGCAAATAAGCCAGGCGTATTTCGTGGTGTATCATCAAACCTAAGTGGCGACGGGTTTTCTGACATGAAGTTTGATGTCAGAGCTATGCCTACGAGCGATCTTGCACAGTGGCAGTACGACGCTACCACCTCGCCGCTTCGCCTTGCGATTGATAATTATCCTGTTCTTGCCATGCCAGCAACTGTCTCATCACCTCTACGATATCGTCTTGATACGCCCGATCTCTATCAGATGGTTATCGATAAATATTCACTCGACCATAGCCGCGTTGAGGATAATGTGCACATGAAGCACGAGGGGGCAATCTAACGATGTTTGGACGTATGACGCTTGACGCATTCCCGCACAATCCGATCATGATCGGAGGAGCGCTTGGCATTATCGGCGGTGCGGTAGCAGTAGTCGCGATCATCACATATCTAAAACGTTGGCGATGGTTGTGGCGCACCTATCTCACAAGCCTTGATGCGAAAAAGATCGGGATCATGTATATCGTCGTTGCGGTTGTCATGTTGCTACGTGGTGCAGGTGATGCATTGATGCTGCGCGGGCAACAGGCTATGGCGGCAGGCGATAGCGGCTTCCTTGATCCGAACCATTTTCAGCAGATATTTACCGCGCATGGCACGATTATGATATTTTTTGTGGCAATGGGGTTGATGTTTGGTCTCATCAACCTCGTCCTACCGCTCATGTTGGGGGCGCGTGATGTGGCGTTTCCGTTTCTCAACTCTGTCAGTTTTTGGCTATTTTTTGCCGGTATGGCGCTCATGAATGTATCACTCGTCTACGGTGAGTTTGCCGCTACTGGGTGGCTATCGTATCCGCCTCTGTCGGAGCTACAATATAGTCCAGGTGTCGGAGTCGATTACTGGCTATGGGCGATCCAGATCGCAGGTGTAGGATCGACCCTGTCAGCCGTCAATTTCATCACAACAATTTTGCGCAAACGCGCACCAGGCATGGATTTGATGAAGATGCCGATGTTTGCGTGGAGTGTCCTCGGCAGTATGATCCTTGTCATGTTCGCATTTCCGATTCTGACAGCGACCCTCGGGATGCTAGGACTCGATCGTCTCATGGGTATGCATTTTTTCACCAGTGACCTTGGTGGCAATCCGATGATGTATATCAATTTGATATGGGCATGGGGACATCCGGAAGTCTATATCGTCATCTTGCCAGCATTTGGGATGTTTTCTGAGATCGTCGCGACATTTGCTCGCAAGCGACTCTTTGGCTACACCAGTATGGTCGTTGCACTTATGGCGATCTCGTTTTTCAGCTATATCGTCTGGGCGCATCACTTTTTCACGATGGGTGCGGGCGGCGATGTCAACGCGTTTTTCGGTATCGCGACCATGGTGATTGCAATTCCAACCGGCGTGAAGCTATTTAATTGGCTCTTTACAATGTATCGCGGACGTATTCATTTCACGAGTCCGATGTGGTGGTTTATGGGGTTTGTCGTGACTTTTACGATTGGCGGCATGACGGGGGTATTGCACGCGATACCAGCGATCGATTTCCAGCTTCACAACAGTTTGTTTCTCGTCGCGCACTTTCATAATATGCTGATAGGTGGCGTTGTATTTGGCTACTTTGCAGGTCTTACCTACTGGTTCCCGAAAATATTTGGCTTTCGACTGCACGAGGGTCTCGGCAAGGCTGCTGCGCTTGCGTGGATACTGGGTTTCGTCGTTGCGTTCACCCCACTTTATGCGCTAGGGCTGATGGGTGTCACGCGACGGCTTGATCATTACGACCCGAATCCTGGTTGGCAAGCGCTATTCATCGTAGCGGCAATTGGTCTCGGCATTATTTTGATAGGCGTCGTCTTGCAGCTTGCACAGCTGGCATATAGCATATGGAAACGGAAAGAACTGCGTGCCGTGAGTGACCCATGGGAAGGTCGTACGCTAGAGTGGTCAGTGCCGTCGCCTGCGCCGTCATATAATTTCACGGTTATACCACACGTGACGATGCGAGACGAATGGTGGGAGCGCAAGGCGGCAAAATATCATGCCCCTCAAACCTATGAGGATTTTTACGAACCGAAAAACACAGCAGCCGGTATAGGTATTGCTGCCAGTGGCTTTGTGATCTGTTTTGGGCTGATCTGGCATGTCTGGTGGCTTGCGTCTGTCATGGCGGCTATCTTGGTGGCGATGATTATCAGGCGAACTACCACTATCGATACTGAGCGGTTAGTGCATGGCCGCTCACTGCATCGCGAAAAAGGAGGTGCAGCATAATGTCACTGACCGCACCAGCACACGAAAATCAGCACACCACAACACTTGGATTTTGGATCTATCTCATGACAGATTGTCTCCTATTTGCTGCATTATTTGCGACCTATGCAGTCCTACACCATCGCACAGCAGGCGGGCCGACAAGTCATGATATCATCGAGTTGCCTTACGCACTGACAAGTACGATACTACTGCTGACGAGTAGCCTCACGAGCGGTTTTGCCTTGCTTGCAGTACGCGGTGAGCATCATCGTCGCGCGATACAATGGCTCACGCTGACACTACTACTGGGCGTAGGCTTCATGTGTTTTGAATTGGTTGAGTTTGGCACACTTATTAACGATGGGTACAGCTGGACGGTAAGTGCGTTTTTGTCAGCGTTTTTTACGCTTGTCGGAACGCACGGCCTCCATATCACTATCGGACTTATATGGGGTAGTGTGATGCTGTGGCTCGTAACGAAGCGGTTTTATACGACACCGCATCTTATCAAAAAAATGACATTGTTTACGTTGTTTTGGCACTTTCTTGATATCATCTGGATATTTATATTTACCTTTGTATATCTGACAGGGAGTATCTATTCATGAGAGCAGTCAAACTAAAACCACACTACTCGTACGTTATAGGTTACGTGTTATCGCTTATTTTGACACTCAATGCCTACGTGGCGGCTACGCTCAATGTCGGTGCATTGACACCGGGACTTGTGACGATGTTGGCGCTGCTTGCAAGCGCACAGTTGATCGTCCACGTTATATATTTTCTGCATCTTGGGTACGAAAGTCGGCCCAAGTGGAACTCCGTTGCATTTATTGTCACGGTCATGGTGTTGCTTTTTATCGTGGTTGGTTCTATCTGGGTGATGAACAATCTTGACTACAATATGATGTCCCCCAATGCTCAGCATCGTATGATCGACGATGAGGGCCTTTACCTTCAGTGAACAGCGTGTTGTTTCGCCGGTATTATGAACTGACAAAGCCAGGCATGGTCTATGGCAATGTGCTGCCAGCGCTCACAGGATATTTCCTAGGGTACGCGCAATCGTTCTCAATAGCGCGCTTGGTCGGGTTTGTTATCGGGTTGAGCTGTGTCATGGGGTCAAGCTGCGTGGTGAACAATATTGTCGATCGAGAGCGAGATATGATCATGAAGCGAACGGCACGACGTGTCTTGCCTCGTCACGCTATCCGTGTCGATCACGCAAGGGTATTCGCTGGGCTTCTCGCGAGCATAGGATTTATCATCCTGGGCGCAACTGCAGGTTGGCAAGCGACGTTTGTCGCGGGCACTGCCTGGCTACTCTATGCAGGGGTGTACACCTGGCTAAAGCCTAAGACGCCATACGCGACATTGGTCGGAGCCGTATCAGGCGCACTACCACCAGTCATCGGCTGGCTTGCAGCAGGAAATCACCTAGGCATCATCGCGCTGATGCTATTTTTCATCCTCTTTTTCTGGCAAATGATACATTTCTATGCGATTGCGCTGCGCTGCATCAATGATTATCGTCGAGCAGCCACACCTGTATATCCGATAGTATTTGGTGCGTCACGTACGATCTGGGCGATGCGAGCGTACGGGTGCATCTACACTTTGTTGGTATTCCTACTCACGGTGTGGCTCTGGGGAAATTCTTGGCCTACGTGGGTAATCGTGACCACGCACGTAGTGACACTTTGGTATCTCTTGCAGCCCGCAACACACATCGCATCATGGGCACGTCGCGCATTCTTCAGCTCGCTGTTGGCGCTCTGTGCGTGGTCGATTACTACATCAGTCTTTGTGGTACTTGTATAGCACGATAGTGGTGATGCGAATTGCTATCATGGCCAAGCTCTCTGAGTGTATCGACTAACTGATCATGCGTCAGGTGGTCACATGCGATGCCATTGTGGCGCGCGATAACATATCCCTGGATCATGTGTTTCAGGTGCTGCGCATCTTGCCGTGAAAAGTTTCGGATAGTGAAATGATCATCAGAGCTCAGGACGCGAGTCGCGATAGTTACCGACCCAAAGAATGGGCCTACGCTCGCAGACACATTGAGAATGTCCTCGATCCTAATACTCATGACGTCTTCGGCGAAGAAAAATTGGCGCCGTATGATAGTCAGCTTGGTGCGATCTAAGATGATTGTATCGGGGAATATCGTAAGCGGAAATACTGTAGTTGCTCGCGCCAAAACCTCATTTGACTGTTCGATGACGCGCGCTAGTTCGTGCGCTGCATTCTGACCACCTGCTTTGACAAGTGTACTAAGGTGTTGGACAAGCGGGGACGTTTGATTTGCGAAGTGCACCTCTTTTTTCAGTATGCCGACCGCAAGTAGCTGAGCCTGTGTTGCAGAATGACCTACGTCATGGCAAAATCGCCGTATAAACTGAAGACGCCGTAGACGTGATGCAATGTCTCCAGAACCGTTACTGTTGATAGGCTCTTCATTCATTGCACACCTCCTTCGGCTTGCATCTCTATTGTAGCGCATAATGCAACATAAATGTGAAAGAATGTGTAGTAATAAAATCAACGTACGAACAGAGGTAATATCGTGAAATATTACAAATTTTATACATTTCACGGTTGACACTCAATTTATCATCTGTTATTAGGCATTTGCCCCTTATATGGTGATAGTGGGCAAGTCTTGCTATACTATCTCAGTGCTATGGCACGCACGCGATAGGGGAGTAGCTCAGCTGGTAGAGCAACGGTCTCCAAAACCGTAGGCCGCAGGTTCGAATCCTGTCTCCCCTGCCAAACAGTAGATCGTCGATATTATCCCGTATTCAGACTTTGCTTCTATATCGAGGGCTGGGCTGCTACTTGTCCTGTAAAATTTGCCCGCAAATTAAAATGTGCGCGTGACTGTCGAGAGCCAAGTGCTCTCGACAGTCACGCGCGAATCCTCTCTCATCGCCGCAGTTTCATGCTAATCATCACTCCTAGCGCAATGCCGACGGCGATCATCGCGATGTATGCCAGCGCGTAGCTCATCGTAGCCTTCCTTCTTAATGCGTTGTTGAGAGGAGTACAATTTAAATATATTATCATACTTTTATACGGAACGCAATACCCATATCCCAAAAGCTTCACCCACGCATTTGCAGATATCACATATATCACATACTGCAACACTCTCTGCTATACAGAGTTTTGTAACAACCGTATAAATAATGTGCACTTGGAAATTGAGAGGTTGAGAAACTAAGCATTATAGAGCAATTGCTAGGTGATATAATATGCCTATGACACAGACTCGCCTATCACTTCGCCACACTATCAAAAAAGCATTGCCAAAGTCAGTCTTCAAACGCATCGAGCGACAAGGACACTTGGCAGAGAGCGTTGTCTATTCAGCAAAATACAAGTTTCCTGGTCGCGGCATGCGATTTATCGGTGTCACCGGCACCAATGGCAAGACGACCACGACAAACCTGATATTTACCATACTGCGCGCTGCCGGCTACAAGGTCGCGTTGTTTAGCTCGACGTCATACGGCTACATGGACGATATCCGCGAAGAAGCAACTCATATGACGACCGTACCGTCGCCTATTCTCCAGCAGCGACTTCGTGAATTTGCTGATCGCGGCGCTGAGTGGGTCGTCATCGAGATGTCGAGCCATGCGCTCGCACAAGCGCGCGGCTGGGGATTGCCCTTTGAAATCGGTGTCATGACCAATGTCACACATGAGCACCTTGATTACCACGGAAGTATGGAAAAGTACCGCGAAGACAAGCGCAAACTTTTCAAATTGGTCGCGAAAAACCCGCACGGTTTCGGCGTCGTCTACGCCGAAGATCCATCGGCTGAATTATTTCTGAGGACCGTGCCCTCAGGTGTCAGTTACGGCGTGGCCGTGGGTGATATGCGCGCACACGACATACAACTTGGTCGCGATGACGTACGTTGCACGGCGACCATAAGCAATGACACGTATCATTTGCGCGTGAATATGCCTGGTGAATTCAATGTACAAAACGCCATGGCTGCGACGCTCGTCGCACGTCATCTTGGTATTGATGCGAAGACGATTGAAACAGCGATCTCATCACTCGAAGGCGTCTATTGCCGCATGATGCCGATACGTGAAGGTCAGCCGTGGCGGGCGCTTGTCGACTATGGTGGCACGCCTGATGCGTTTGAGAAACTCTTCGCCGCGTTGCGCCCGACGACACCAGGAAAGTTGGTGGTTGTGTTTGGTAGTCCGGCGGAACGCGACAGATTGAAACGACCCATCCAAGGCGAAATCGCCGCTCGTTGGTGCGACGAAGTGATTATCACAGAGGAAGAAAACCGCCATGAAGACGGCAATCAAATCATGGAAGAAATTGCCGTTGGTGCCGAAAAAGCCGGCAAGGTTCGCGACAAAGACTTATTTTTGATCGCTAAGCGCGACGATGCCATCGACTTTGCGATGACACGCGTCAGCGGCTCTGACGACACCGTCGTCGCAACAGGCAAGGGCAATGAGAAGACAATCGAACGTGGCGACGACAAGCTACCATGGAATGAACCTGAGGTCGTCCGCGCCGCCATCCGCAAGGTCTGGAAACGCTAGGTAACGACCCCCCTAGACTATCTTTGCAGCTTCTTCGACGGCATGTGCGGCGATATCGAGACCTTGGCGGAGGGTGTCGTCATCAATCGTAAGCGCCGGCATAAATTTGACGACTTCGTCGTCGCGACCAGCACGCTCGATGATAAGACCGTCGGCAAAACACCGTTTGCCCACTGATGCCGCGAGTTCGGCATCTTCAAAGACAAGCCCTTGCAAGAACCCACGACCACGTACAGACATATGTAAATCTGGATGGCGCTCTACAATACTCTCAAGCGAGGTGCGCAACATAGCCGCTTTGTGCGCAAGATCACGCTGCAGCGTATCATCGGCCCAGTATGTCTCTATAGCCGCGCGCGCCGTGACAAACGCGTGGTTGTTACCACGGAATGTGCCATTGTGCTGAGCTGGTTTCCAGACATCGAATGCATCGTGCAGAAGCACGAGCGACATTGGCGATCCATAGCCAGAGATGGACTTGGAAAGCGTCACAACATCTGGCCTAATGCCGCTTGGCTCAAAGCTGAAAAATGTCCCACTCCGTCCACAGCCAGCTTGGATATCGTCGAGGATCAGCAGCGATTCATGCTCCTTGGTGAGCGCGCGTAGCGCTTGTAGCCACTCAGGACGAGCCTCATTGACACCACCTTCACCCTGGATACACTCGGCTATCGCACCGGCTGGCGCACCATGTTCGCTCACAAGCGATGCAAACTCGCTCTTAAGGCGCTTGACCGATTCTTCAACCGTCACTGACAGATCATCATACGTCAGGAAATGAACATGCTCTAGCTCAACGCCGGCAACATCTCGAAAATACGGATTGCTTGTCGTAGCCAGCGCGCCGAGGCTGACACCGTGAAAGCCATTGTGAAATGAGACGATATCACTCCGACCGGTCGCCAGACGAGCCAGTTTGAGCGCAGCCTCGACGGCATTTGTCCCAGTCGGGCCGGTAAACTGCAGCTTGTACTCACTCATACCGCGCGGCTGGAGAATGCGCGCAACGAACGAATCGATAAATGACTGCTTTGCGACAGTCGCCATGTCCAAACTATTGTTGATGCCGTCACGTTCGATATATGCAAGCAGCTCTGACTTGAGAGCCTGAGGATTGTGGCCATAATTATTGGCACCGGCACCACTAAAAAAGTCGATGTACTTACGGCCTTCAGTGTCAGTAATATGCGAGCCTTTGGCAGTATCGATGACAAATGGAAATGATTTGTTATACGATGCGACGTTGGATTCGTCTTTGTGTATAGAGTGTTGTGTCATGAGCTATAGTATACCATTCATCACTCGTCAGGCTTTAGTTTATAATAGTGGGGTATGAAAGCACCCATCATCATGAAATTTGGCGGCACCTCTGTCGGTGATGCCGAGCAGATCGAACGTGTTGCGGCAATTATCGCGCATCGTCCAGATCATCCTACCGTCATCGTTGCATCAGCCATGGCTGGCGTCACTGACATGCTTGTCAGCCTCGCTCAATCAGTCAAGGACCGTGCTGTCGGACATAGCCAGTTGCTGAGCGATATCACCGAGCGTCACATGCGGGCGGTCGTCAGTCTTCATCTTGACCCGGGCGAACGTACCGCGCTTCGCCACACCATGATCACGCGACTTCACGAGCTCGAAGAGGCGACGGCACGTCTCAGCACGCAAAAATCCTCGTTTACCAAAGCCCACTATGATCAGATTGTGTCGTTTGGCGAACGACTGAGTGTCGAATTGGTAGCTGCAGCGCTACGTCATGCTGGTATCGCCGCCCAAGCCGTATTGGCGACTGAGTGCATCGTGACCAATGACCGACATGGCGATGCCGAGCCACTGCTTGATGAGTCAGCCGCACAAGTAACACGTGTGCTCACGCCGCTTCTTGTTGATGGCGTCATACCTGTCGTAACGGGCTTTATCGGTGCGACTGCATCAGGAGACGTCACGACGCTCGGCCGTGGTGCGTCAGATTACACCGCGACCATCCTCGGCTATTGTCTCGATGCCTATGAAGTCTGGATATGGACTGATGTAACCGGCGTCCTGACCGCCGATCCCAAGCTCATTCCTGACGCACAGACAATCGATCACTTGTCATACGAAGAGGCGGCAGAGCTGTCGCACTTTGGAGCAAAAGTTCTCCACCCGCTGACCATTGTGCCGGTTTCACTCAAAAACATCCCTATTCGTATCAAAAATACCTTCGAACATACCAACGACGGAACACGCGTCTCGTCAGATACGCCTCGGCAGCCATCAGGCGTCAAAGCCGTGACGGCAAAGCACAATTTGTCGCTTGTCACGGTACGAGGCAAGGGTACACCTGCGATCGCGCACGTCGCAGCGGCGACGTTTGGCGCACTAGCTCAGGAGAAGATCGATATCTACCTCATCTCTCATGCATCCTCCGAACGAAATATGGCATTTGTCGTTGCCTCATCAGATAGCGAGCGCGCCGCAAATGCCGTGAGAATTGCTCTCAGCAAAGAGGAGATCGCGCATGACATCGATGAAGTACATGTCCGCGACAATATATCGATGGTCGCTGTTGTTGGTGATGGCATGCAGCAATCTACTGGTATTACCGGCCAGCTTTTTTCGGCACTTGGCGCACATCGTGTCAATGTCGTCGCAGTTGCCCAGGGCCAGTTTGAGAGCAATATGTCATGTGTCGTCGACAGCCACGACGCAAACAGTGCCGTCAAAAGCCTCCATCATGCGTTTAATCTAAAAGGAGAAAAATCATCATGGCAGAAGCCATTCAAACGTCTGCTCAAGAGATGACGCCCTACCGCGTCGGTATACTTGGGGCAACTGGTATGGTCGGGCAGCGTTTTGTCACGCTACTCTCTGAGCACCCGTGGTTTGAGATAGCCGTCGTGGCGGCATCACCGTCATCAGCGGGTAAATTATACACGGACGCTGTCCAAGACCGCTGGCATATGAGCTCACCTATACCTGATGGTGTGGCGAGCCTCACCGTTCGTTCTGTCGTCGATGACCTTGCCTCGATTGCTGCCGAGGTCGATATCGTCTTTTGTGCGCTAGATATGGACAAAGACACGATCCGGCAAGTAGAAACCGATTATGCCGCCGCTGGCGTTGCCGTCATATCCAACAACTCAGCCCACCGCTGGACCGAGGACGTCCCGATGCTCATGCCAGAAGTAAACCTCGCACATACGGCACTCATCGACGTACAACGCCGTCAGCGCGGTTGGTCGACAGGTTTTATCGCCGTCAAACCAAACTGCTCTATCCAGTCGTATGTCTCGGTATTGACCGCACTCGTACCATTTGTGCCGCGTGATGTGAGCGTGACGAGCTTGCAGGCTATTTCTGGAGCAGGCAAGACGTTTGTCACATGGCCCGAGATGGTCGACAATGTCATTCCCTACATCAGTGGCGAAGAGGAAAAATCCGAACGTGAACCACTCAAGATATGGGGTCGGGTAGACGGTGATAGACTCACGCTTGCCGAGTCCCCGCGCATCAACGCAACGTGTATCCGCGTCCCAGTGAGTGACGGCCACATGGCATCAGTGCGTGTACGTTTCGATCACCCCGCCACGCGAGAGCAGATTATTGACGCGGTCAATAATTTTGCCAATCCGCTTCGTGATATGCAGCTTCCGTCAGCACCACAGCAGCTGATACGCTATCTCGAAGAAGATGATCGTCCGCAGACTAGGGCTGACCGTGATTATGAACATGGTATGGGTATCACGATGGGTCGTTTGCGTCAGATTGATAAGCATGAATGGCAATTTATATCACTCTCGCACAATACAATTCGCGGTGCGGCTGGCGGTGCTGTCTTGATGGCGGAGGTGCTCGCACGACAAGGATATATTACGCACCGTGAGAGATAAGTTTTATCAGCAAAACAGATTTGCTATACTGGCTAGAGTATGAAATCACTGAGTTTAGCGAGGCCGTTGGTCATAATGCTTGTAGGGATCCCCGGATCGGGTAAGAGTTTTTTTGCTCGCCAGTTTAGCGACCTTTTTGATGCGCCAATTGTCAGCCTTGATGAGATTCGACATGTTCTATTTAGCGACCCTCAGTTTAGCCGCGACGAGGAAACATTGATCGCAATGGTCATGCGTATACAGATGAAACAATTATTTCGGACGCAGAAAACATTTTTGATCGACGGTGGACTGAATACTCGTATGGCGCGAATGGCCATTGAAAAGCTGGCAAAACAGTATGAGTATGGTACGGTCACCGTGTGGGTGCAAACTGACGAAGATACGTCTGCATATCGCTCACTGAAGCGCCATGCAAAGCGCCCAGGTGATGCACTCAATACGTCTATGAGCGAGAGCGTGTTTATCAATCAGGCAAAACGTATCAACCCCCCCGAAGAAAAGGAAGTGCACGTCGTTATTAGTGGTAAGCACACGTTCGCAACACAAGCCAAGATGGTTCTGCGTCGTATCATTGTACCTCGCGACCAGAGTACCTCGCCTGGCTCGCTACGAGGTGATATCGCCCAGCAACGTACACCGTCACCCCGCACGAACTCCTGATGCGTGCTACGACGTTAACTGACGAGGAGTTCGGGGTGATCACAATTCGACGTATCACCGGTACGCGACACGTCAAAGTGAGGGTCGCCCATGATGGCTCTGTGAGAGCAACCATGCCCCGTATTGCACCGCTCTATCTGCTCAGACAGTTGATCGATTCATCCCGCCCAGCACTTCGCGAGGCAATCGCTGAGATGGCTACATCAGCGCCTCCGCATTATCGTGACGGAGACCAGGTTGGCTCATCGCATCGCATCACTGTCGAACCCGCACCAGACAGCTCTGCGCGTGTCGTTGGGCAGCGAATTATTTGGAAGATAGCATCTGGCGCCAATCCTGATACGCCCACACAGCAAGCGATTATTCGCAAAGCGGTTCGTAAGGCGCTCGATGTCGAAGCCAAGGCATATCTCCCGCGGCGGTTATCGTATCTCGCTCAGCGTCATGGTTTTCAGTACAATACCGTGCGCTACAGCAACGCAAAAGGACGGTGGGGAAGTTGTAGCAGCCGCGGTGTCATTAGCCTCAACGTTGCGCTTATGCGTCTTCCGATGGAATACGTCGATTATGTCCTTATACACGAGCTCGTGCACACCAAGCATCTCAATCACTCAGACGCGTTTTGGGCAGAGGTTTCACGGTGTTATCCCAACTACAAAGCAGCCAAAAAAGCACTCAAATCGTACAACCCATATCTCTGAATATACTGTTAACGCTATTTACCATTTACCGTGAACCGTTTACTATAGTAGGCAAGCATGGGTGGAAATGTCTTCGAAAAACGTGATAAATATTCACTACTTCTCGCGTCATCATTGAGAAAAACTGCGGCAATTTTGGCGTTGTTTGTCACTTTATATGCAATCGCTGCTCATGCAGGGTTGGTCGCAACCTCACCCCTCTACAGTCCGAACAGCAGCGTGATCGTCGCAACTTTGACGATTATGAGCGCCTTGTGGATATACTTCAATCGTGCCACACGCAGTGCAGGTACTGTACGTCTCTTTCTCTTGCCATTTCACCTCTTAGCTGTACTGACGCCGCTCCTCATTACAGGGTTTATGAGCCCTTTGACTGTTTTTTGGGCGATCTTGATCGCTATCACGGATATTTTGATATCACGCAAAGCTATGCTGTACAGCGCCGCAGCGCTAGTCACAACTGCGTATCTCAATATCATGGTGCTCGACCAGGTAACACCGCTCTCAGTAACATCCCATCTAAACTATGCGGTAATCATCATTATTCTGGCCGGATTTATCAGTGCGCTGCAACGAGTCCAATACATTGAGCATCAAGATTTTGTCAAAGAAAAGGCCGAGCGCTCCACCCAACAAAATCAGCTTATGACACTCATCAACAGTGTCAACGAGGCAATTTTAAGCGTCAACGCTAGCGGCATCATACAGCTTTACAACGCGGCCGCCCTCAACCTCCTCGATACAAACCAGACACTCAACGGCACACGTCTCGATGATGTACTCAACCTATATGGCGAGGACAACAACCCAACCGAAATATTCGCCGAGCTCAAAAATGGCGGACCAGTCGTAGTACGAAATGACTTAGAGCACCGGTTTCAGGACGGTGAAGCAATCAGTTTGTCGATCAGCGGGTCACGGATACGAGGAACAAACAATGAGATCCAGGGCTATATATTGATTTTGCGAGATATCACCAAAGACAAGAGTCTCGAAGAAGAACGAGATGAATTTATCTCCGTCGTATCTCATGAATTACGCACGCCAGTTACGATTACGGAGGGGACGATTAGTAATGTCCAGTTGCTGATAAGCAAGGGAGCATCACCACAGGTCGTGACCGACGCGCTAAGCGCTGCTCATGATCAAACATTGTATTTGTCGCGCATGATCAATGATCTTAGCACACTCTCGAGGGCCGAGCGGGGCATCGGGGACGAAAAAGAGCATATTGACATCACGGCATTGCTTCACAATCTCTACAATGACTACCACACGAAAGCAAGTGCCAAGAAACTTAAACTCAACCTCGATATATCACCCAGTCTAGGGCATGTTCACGCGAGTCGATTATACCTCGAAGAGGTCTTGCAAAACTTTTTGACTAACGCGATCAAATATACCGAGAAGGGCTCCATCACTCTTGGCGCCACGCGCCGCAAGGGTACGATTCGCTTTGCTGTTCGCGACACGGGCATAGGTATCAGCAAGCACGAACAGAAAAAGGTGTTTGATAAGTTTTACCGCGCAGAGGATTACCGCACTCGTCAGACAAGTGGTACTGGGCTTGGTCTGTATATTGTGCGCAAACTTGCTCATAAATTAGGTACGGAGATCGCACTAGAGAGCCGGCTCAATCATGGCTCTGAGTTTTCATTTGCGCTACCGGTTGACAAGGATGCTCAAAGCAAGTAGTATTGACTTGACAGGCTGTATCAAGACAGTCTTTTTTAGTGACAAAGTAAGTGGGAGTAATAATGGCTAAAAAACCAGCGTCAAAAAAAGTCGCAGCGAGTAAACTACCTCGATTGAAACTGCCTCGTATTCGCCGAGTGAAAAAATCGGATGATACAGTAGGATATTTTGGAGGGGCATGGCGCGAACTTCGCCTCGTACGATGGCCAGATCGTTCAGCAACATGGGTTTTGACACTCGCAGTCATCCTATTCTCAGTATTCTTTGCCGCGATTATTCTCGGGCTTGATTTTGGGTTTAATGAATTATTCAGAAAGGTAATACTTTAGTCATGACAACCAAACACCGCTACGATTCGACGCGTTCATGGTACGCTATTCATACGTATAGCGGCTATGAAGAGAAAGTCGCGGAGAGCATTCAGCAGCGCGTCGAATCCGTCGACATGGCAGACAAAATATTTGGCGTGCTTGTCCCCAAAGAAAAACAGATTGAGATCAAAAACGGCAAACGCAAGATTGTCGAGAAAAAGATCTTTCAAGGCTACGTGCTCGTTGAGATGAAGATGACCGAAGATGCGTGGTTCATCGTCCGCAACACGCCTGGTGTGACCGGATTTGTCGGTAGCGGCACCGAGCCAACACCAGTCAGCGACGCCGAGATAAGCAAGATCAAGAAACGTATGGGTGTCGCCGATCCGAAACACCACATCAACTATGAGATTGGTGAAGTGGTCAACATCACCGATGGTCCCTTCAAAGGCTTCGACGGCGCCATCAGCGAGATCGACACCCAAAAAGGCAAGATCCGCGTCCTTGTCAGCATGTTTGGTCGCGAAACACCTGTCGAACTGGACGCCCTGCAAGTGAAGAAAGTGTAGTGCTCGTACTGACTGCGATAAAGGCGCACCTCCGATCTGGCCATCTCTCATGAGTGAATCACCACACCATCAAGAGCTACGCCTCGAACAACGGTACGATCGTTTGACGGCTGAGGAGATTATACATCGTGCGAGCGCACTAGTGGGAGAAAGCCGTGTATATATCCGGACTGTCTTTGATAGTTTGAGGCGTGCATGCGAGAAGCATATTCTCGCAAACGACCTCGACAACGAGTACAAAAAAGCCCTCAGCTGCGTCATAGCGGCGAGTGAACACACCCGCTATGCGTTTGGCGACTTTACACCTATCCCATCTGTTGTGTTAGATGAAATTTCGAACGCAAAGCCTCCTGTTCGCGACATTATGTTTATCACAGCAGCAGCACAACACCATGTAGCAAGGTTATGGCAAGCTAACATGGGTGAAGCTGCACCAGAAACACTTGCCGCGACAAGAAATACCACACTTATGACAATGCGCAGGATGTCGATGGTCGACATGCCCGAAGGTGGAAGACCTGTTCACTATGTAAGTCTTTTACCTGGTCAAGCATTACTGCATGGCCGTCCACTGTCAACCGTTGACGTTCAAATCTAAGGGTAAAATTGACTAGTTTATCGAAATGCGCTACAATCGACCACTGTTACGCACATGAAATATCAATTTTATGAAGGTTTTGGAGCTTCATTCTAGCATCTAGAATCCAGAATCTAGCATCTAAGGATATACGTATGGCCAAAAAAATCATAGGTAACCTCAAATTCCGCGTCCCTGGTGGTCGTGCAACGGCTGGTCCACCAGTCGGTAGCACCCTCGGCCAATGGGGTCTCAACATGATGGATTTTATCAATCCATTTAATGACGCAACCAAAGAATACAATGGCAAAGATGTCATCGTCCACTTGCAGGTCTACGAAGACCGCACCTTTACGTGGAAATGTCTCGGTCAGCCAGTCGATGAACTGATCAAAGAAAAGACTGGTATCAAAGCTGGTTCAGGCAAGCCTCACACCGACAAAGTAGGCAAGATCACTCGTGCACAACTCGAAGAGATCGCTGAGATCAAGATGAAGCAGCTCAACGCCAACGATCTCGACGCCGCTGTCAAGATCGTCGCCGGTACTGCCCGTAGTATGGGTGTGACGGTCGAAAAATAATAACCTATTGAAACGCAAAATTACCCCTTGTACATGAGGGGTAATTTTATGTTCAGGGTAGTCCTGGGTGCTTATTCAAGCACCCAGGCTGATCCCTACCTTGCATGCTTACGCAAACGCAAGACGACGAGCAGGATTACGCCGACGACGGAGCTACGGAGCAGACTGTCGACACGGTCGGTCCACCCGCCATGCTCGCCAAGCGCTCCTCCGACATCTTTGATGTCGATGTCACGCTTCATCTGGCTCTCCTGCAGGTCTCCGGCGACGGCGACAACATTCACGATGAGACCAAAGACGATTCGGAGAGGGAGGGGTATAAAGCTTCGGGAGAATCGCGAGAAAAACCACGTACCTGCCGCGACACCGATAATCGCACCCTCCCATGACTTATTGGGTGAGTAGCGTGACAACCCCTTGGTGAACACCTTCTTGCCAAAGAGCATGCCGCCGATGTTTGCGAAAATATCGTTTGCAATGGCTCCTAGGCTGACCGCGAGCGTCATAGGAAGGTTTACTACACGAGTTATCATTGCCGCACTGAAGCCAGTAACGACAAATGCCTTCTCGCGGCTGATATATACACGATAACCGTGCATACGCTCGAGACCTGTCAGCTCCTGCCAGCACTTCACCCCGACGTAGGCGATGAGCAACGCGAAGGTCAATGGCGACAGTAACGTTGCCATCAGCGCAGCAGCAAAGAGAGGCAGGGCAACCGTCGCCTTTTTTGCGAGCTTGGTGTAGGACGGAGACATTTATGACCCCTTTCACGGGTGATGTCAGTTGTTAAGGTAGAGTTCAACTCGTATAGTAGCAAACGCGTCGCAGTTCTCAAACCATATACAATATGATTTTTGACTAACTGATGATATAATCTGTCAGATATAACTATAACTTTGTGGGACCATATCATCTGATATTGGGTTTGTACCACGAAAGGATTGATCATGGCCAAGAAAGCCGAACTGCTCGAGCGAGCACATACACTAAAACTTGACGTCAGCGCCAAAAACACCATCGCGGAGATAGAGGCTGCCTTGCAGTCAGCAGAAGGTGAGAAAAAGAAGGAAGATGGAAGAGAAGTTATCGCAGAGCGCAAAGCCGACGTAGCAAAAGCCGGCAAACGAAGTGAAAAAGCTCTCCACGAAGCCGAAGAACACGCCGACAAAGAAGCCCGAAAAGCGGCTCACGACACAACCCCTCAGTCAGACACCGTAGCGCACCACAAAAAAGGCGCCGCACCCAAAGTCCGTCCGCATCACGAGCGCAAAGGTAAAAAATACCGCGACGCCTATGCCAAAATTGACCATAGCAAATCCTACGCATTGGCAGAAGCGCTTGAGCTTGCTGTCAGCACTAGCCCTGCCAAATTCGACGCAAGTGTCGAAGCTCATGTCGTCCTTGGTGTCGATCCGCGTCAAGCTGATCAGAATATTCGCGCCACCGTGGCACTGCCTCACGGTACTGGTAAAACATTGCGTGTCGCTGCGTTTGTGCCGAGTGATGAAGTCGACGCTGCAACCAAAGCTGGTGCAGATGTCGCAGGTGAAGAAGCAATCGTCGCACTGCTTGATGCAGAAAAGCTTGATTTTGACATCCTCGTCGCGACCCCGGCACTCATGCCGAAACTCGGTAAATACGCTCGACTACTTGGTCCACGCGGCCTTATGCCAAACCCCAAAAGTGGCACAGTCAGTACCAACGCTGCCAAAGCTGTCAAAGAAGCCAAAGGCGGCAAGGTTGAATACCGCGTCGACAAACAATCGATCGTGCACCTCTCTGTCGGCAAAGTTAGCTTTGGTGGTAGCAAGCTGGCCGACAATGCCAATGCGTTCTTTACTAGCCTCCAAGGTGCTAAACCGAGCTCTATCAAAGGCATCTACATCCAATCAGTTCACGTCACCACTACCATGGGCCCTAGCGTGAAAGTCGATCCATCATCACTTTAATAACGACCATCTCATACAAAACTCCGTACAGGCTGCGGAGTTTTGATATGATAGATATATCAAACATGATCGGAGCACACGATGCAACCAGACGAGATAAACAACGCGCCAGCTGACGCCGACGGTTACTACGGCGACGAAGACGGCGATAGCGAAGTCGACCTCAGCTTCCTCGATGATGACACCAGCGAAGAGTAGAGGCGGTATGAAGCGCTTGAAGATTGGGGTGGTCGTGCCCCATATTTTCATGCACCGCGATATTTTACCTCGAGTCATTTTTTCACCAGGACACCTCGCGGTCGATCTCGTCAACGGGCTACACGCTCTCGGGCATGACGTGACGTTATTTTCACCAGGACCAGTTGAGGTAACGTGCCGCAATATCACAGCAGACCTCACGTTATTTCAGGCAGAGCTAGACCGTCGTGGCGACACTTATGTTGACTTACTGCGTAAACACCCGATGACATTTGTCACGCTCGCTCGCCAAGTCCAATCTGAGTTGATCGCCCACGCATACAAGATGGCAAATGACGGTCAGCTCGATATCATCCATATGTATACCAACGAAGAAGAAATCGGCTACACGTTTGCGCGTCTCTGTCGCAAGCCAGTGGTATTTACTCATCACGACCCATTCAATTTTCTCGTACGCTACAAATCGATTATGTCGCGGTACAAAGACCTCAACTGGATCAGCATTAGCTACGCCCAGCGTGCCAGTATGCCGCCCGATACCCACTGGGTCGGCAACGTCTATCATGGACTCAATGAGCCGAAACTCACCCCTGTTGAGTACCCATCCCGAGATTATTTCGCCTATATCGGCCGCATCATCCAGCCCAAAGGTGTTCACCTCGCTATCGCCGCTGTCAAGAAATATAACGAGACCGCCGACACACCGCTCCGGCTGAAAATCGCCGGCAAGCACTATAGCGAAGAAGGCAATGATAATTACTGGCGCACCGTCATCGAACCCGAACTATGCGACATGATAGAGTACGTCGGTTTTATCGACACACCCGAAGCTAAACGCAATTTCCTCGGCAACGCCCGCGCACTGCTCGTCCCATCGCTCTTTGACGAGCCGTTTGGTATGGTCACGCTCGAAGCTTTCGCCTGCGCTACGCCCGTCGTCGCCCTCGACTCCGGCGCATTGCCCGAAGTCATAGACAGTGGCGTGACAGGCTACATTGTGCAAAAGTGCAACGATGAAGCTACAACTATTGATGGTATGTCACGCGCATTGCACGACGGTGCTGCTTTAAATCCTGCGGCATGTCGGCGGGTATGTGAAGAAGACTATTCTACCGATAATATGGTCGCCAACTATGAGCAAATCTACTATACAATTACTAAGTCAGTTTTGATCCGCGGGTGTGATTGGTAGTTTTCGAGCACAAAATGTTCTTCACGAAAGTCGTCGATGTTTTTGACATCACCAATTATCTTGAGCCGCGGAAGAGGGTAGGGGGTACGGGTGATTTGCTCGCGCGCGACGTCAACGTGGTTTTTGTAAAGGTGAGCTGAGCCGGCTGAGATGATCAACTCGCGCGCTTCGAGACCAGTGATATGCGCCACCATATGCAGTAGCATGGCGTACTGCGCGATATTAAACGGTGCACCGAGGAAGACATCCCAGCTGCGCTGATAGAGATGGAGCCGTAATTTACCTTTGGTCACGTCAAATTGAAACATCGTGTGACACGGCGGCAAGCGCATCTCATCGAGCTCGCCGGCATTCCAGGCGCTCACGATGATCGCTTTGCTGTCGGGATTGGTGCGGATCTGCTCGATCGCCCATGCAAGCTGATCAAACTCTGTGCCGTCTGGCCGCTGCCAGTGACGCCATTGCACGCCGTAGACACGACCGAGATCAGTCTTCCCCTCGTGCAAAAATCCATCCCAGTAGTGTATCTTGTGCTCATGCAGATAGCCGACTTCTGAACTACCAGATATGAACCATAGGAGTTCATGGAGCAATATCTTGAACGGCATTTTTTTGGTCGTCAGCAATGGGAAGCCATAGCGCATATCAAACCGTAACTGCGCGCCAAAGATACTCGTAATATCGTGGATGCCGCGTGTTTTTTTCGTCTTGCCTTCATCGATGATGCGTTGCATGAGCTCGAGGTACTGGTATTCTGGGTGTCGTTTCATCGCTCCTCCTTGAGATGGTGAGTCGCGATCCCTGCGCCATGCAATATATCAAGCGAAGCCTTGTCCCACCACTCGTAGAGATACACAAGGTTCGTTATACCTGACGTCGCAATACGTGTCGCGCAGGCGAGGCAGGGCGACATAGTAACAAATAGTGTCGAACCGGCTACGTCGATAGCATTTGTCTGTGCCGCCGTCAGCGCCGCAATCTCCGCATGAATTACCTCTGGTCGCGTTACCAATTTTCCATCCACGACATACTCCATCGGCTCACCAGTCGGGTTATAATTGATGCCACTTGATATGATCGCATCGTTTTTAATCACGAAGCAGGCAACACCACCTAGCTGGGCCTGTGATACTCTCGCAAGTTTCTTAAGCGGCTTGAGAAACTGGTAGCAGGTAGGTATATCACGCATACTTTTGTCCATAGCGTTTGGCGAGTTTGCGCAATTTGTCAGATTGCGAACGATATCTTTCGGCATTTTCGTAAGGCGTGCTCGAAAGTACTTTGTAATGCCAAGTACTTAGGTCTGGACTATCAAATGGAATGCAGTGAAAATGCAAATGCTCGACTGTGCTCTGTGCCGTGACGCCGTCTTTCTGGACGATCTGCATGCCTTTGACGCCATGGACTTCTCGGATCATTTTCTTGGCAATATAGAACATCTTGCGCATCGTCTCCCACTCGTTCGGCGTTAATTCTTTGACCGACCGCACATGGCGACGGGGAATCACCAGCAGATGCCCATCGACGTAGGCATACGCTGGTACGGTCATATAGACGTCGTTTTCGACGTAGACCTCGTGATGACCCTCGGCCGTATCATGATCGCAAAACACACAGCGTCCCACCGTCTGCCATATTTGGTCGTATGCGCCCGTGGTACGCGCAACGCGGTATGCCTCTTCCTGATCTAACTGCTGCTTCGTCAATCTTCCTTCTTCATTCATCATTCTTCTTTCTATTTTTCTTTAAGCGGTTCCTTGCGGTACTGCATGAAATCTTTGAGCACATCACTGAGGTGTCCACCGATCGCACGCTGCAATATCTGAGTCGTCGAGATGCTTGTCGACTGACGGTCAACCACAATCACTTCACCGCCATATTTGGTGACGGTTGCGTACTCTTTGGACGATTTGTAGTCGGCCGTCCAATCTTCTTTGACCGTGACATAGGTATCAGGGCGAAGCAGACCAAGTGTCGGTACGCAGCTCGGTTCGGGCAGGATCGTCACAAAATCGACCGAGCGCAAAAACGTCAGCATCTCGGCACGGATCTTTTCATCAAGTATCGGCTTGTTCGGACCCTTGACGCTGCGGATGGCGGCATTACTGCTTACGCCGACGACAAGCACATCACCATATGCCCTCGCTTTTTCTAAGTAGCGGCACTGACCCGCGTGGATGAGGTCCCAACTTCCGGCAGTAAATACGACTTTTTTGCCTTTGTCTTGCAGCTTTTCATGCAGCGTCAATAGATCACTCTGTGAGATCAGCCGCTTCCGCCACTCGTTACTCCCCATATCTATCTCCCGTTTATCCCTATTATTGTAGCATCTGTCGCTGCACGAGTATATCTCTCGTCCGCACAAAATGGTGGTTTTTTTGCAACGATTCATAGGGGTTGTCGCGGAGAAACTTATAGAAATCATAGAGCAAAAATACGCTGATTAGCTGATCAACCCATTCCTGACGCAGAGAACCAGCCTGACCGCGTTTGTAGTAACCTGAATCAATAAAATATTTGATGATCTTGTCGGGCGGCTTGACGCTATCAACGAGTAAAAAGGCAAGTGTCCGTGCGATGTCAAACTCTCTCGGCCCACAGGCGGCCTTTTCGAGATCGAGTATGCCGCTCAGCTCCAAGGTGCCGAGCCGATATCGTCCGTTTCTCGCCGGCCGAAAAAGGACATTACCCCTGACAAAATCCATGTGGAGTGCACAGGTCGGTAGATCAGGGTGGTCTACCACAGCGGCATCACACCAAGTAAACACATGGTCGCGACAGCTCAGCTTGAGTTTATCAGCCATCGCCAACGCGACATCGTGACGTCGAAAATACTGCCGCATCGTCATCACGATGGTCTGATATTCGATCCGCACATCTGGCAGTCGCTCAGGGTAATCGACGAGTGCGCGATGTATATCACCGAGCGCCCAGCCGAGCAGCTTGAGGTGTTTCATGCTATACATCTCCCACGCAATCGTCTCGCCGGGCAGATGATGATAGAGACAACCGTAGCGCGTGACAGTCTGGCTCTGTAGTTGCACGATCCGTTCATCTGCTGGCACCCGCACCGGCATGCCGCAATCATGGAGGTATCGCCCCATCACATTGACACGATGGATGAGGTCTACAATTCTGGGCTCGTGTTTATACAGTATGAGATTGCATAGACCTTGGTTAGTTTCGACGATATGGCTGACGTTACGATAGCCAGATATAACCGTGACGAGGCTGCGAAAGTCTAGCCCATACGACATGATCACGCGTCGCAAGAGCGGTTCAGCCAGCACCTTCATGCGCGCTCGTACGTCACAAAATCATAATCGTACTGGTTGCGATCGTCTTTTTTGTGCGGCTCACGGGCGATTTCACGCCATTCGGGCCCGATGACAGGGAAGTGCACATCCCCATTGATCGTCGCTTTCACCTCGGTGACGTACAGCCGATCCGCCATATCAAGCATCTGACGATAGATCTCGGCTCCTCCGATGACAAATATATCGTCGCCAAGTGATCGTATGTCGGTGATATTATGGATAACCCGTACTCCCTCAACGGCAAAACTAGTATCGTGTGTCATCACGACGTTGGTACGGTGAGGCAAAGGGTGCCGGATCCTGCCTACGATAGAGTCATAGGTCTTGCGCCCCATCACTACTGTATGACCAATTGTCAGCTCTTTGAAATGCGTGAGATCTGCCGGCAGGTACCAGGGTAGATCATTGCGTGAACCGATGACGTCGTTGTCACTTTTGGCGACGATGAGAGAAATCATATAGTGATTTTAGCTTGCCAAGCGATGAAGCGCAAAGTAGGTGGTCTCAGCCGGTAACACGACAGGACTGATCACATCTCCTTTGCTTTCACGAAAAGCAACAATTCTTGGCTCCACAACTACTTTTCCTGCAACCGTATGAAGAGCTTTCCTCGATGTATCATCTCCTGCAGAGATAGCTTGATCAATTAATGCGTTCTCATAGGCCTCTAACCCGTCAGAATCGATGGCAAAGAACGAAGATTTTACGATTTCTATTTTTCTCTTCCGCTCACCATCTGAAGCAACCACATCTGCAACCGGTCTATGCCGACGAGCAATTAGACTTCCTTGTTCGGTAGTGTCATGATCGGCACGCATAAATTTGTATCCTGTACGAGGATCAAATGGAGGATATAACTCAACTAACTGTAGGCCTGTGCCACCAAACTGTCGTGGCAAATACCTAGCCTTCTTGTCGATATCGAGACTTCCCCACAACCCATTTTGCGTTTCGTGTCCAAGCTCTACAGCGACTTCCCCCACCGTGTCTCCATACAATGTCACTTCATCACCTATTTGAGTAGAGAGATCATGAGCAAACACGTGTATGCTGTCGCGTAATAATTTCGAAGGTGTAGTCGGCTCGTCAAAAAACGCTCTGCGACCTGCTATTCGTAAATATCGTTCATGATGCGCATGTCGGCGCTCTCGTGACTCGGCGACAGCCAAAGCTATACCATGTGCGACGTCACTTTGTCGGTCACGATCAACATGTCCTACATGCGGCAGTATTGAGCGCGTAATATATTCGGGACGCAATACATGAGTATAGCGACCTTCATGGTCACTATGGGCAATATTCGGTATTCTATTCTGAGTCTGAGACATATTTATGTTTATTATAACATAAATATATTTACTTGTGAATAGTTATATGCTATCGTAAGATTAGGCTCGATCTAGAAAGGAATCCATATGGACAAGTTCGTGATGCACAAGGCATTCACGCCGGTCATATTCGCCGTCATGGCGGTTTTGACCTTCGCCACGTGTTACGGGGCGACCCGCAGCCTATGGCTATCGGTGATCCCTAGTGGCGCAGTCCTGGGAGTAGGGTACTGGATTTCCAGAACCCCTCCAAACAGCAATCGAAACTGATCACACGAGCCGGCCACGGACGGGAGCCAACGACGTCTCCCGTCCGTGGCCCCAGGCGCAGCGCACTTCATCAGTGCCTGCGCCTCTTTTCTTTTCGAGATAATTATGCTACAATGCAAAGCAGTCGTTACCGAAGACAGTAGCCGCCGATCGTACGAGACGCTTAATCTGCTACCGAGGCAACTGTTCCGCCAGCTGGCGGACTATGGTTTGCCCCTGTCGGTTGACAGGGATTTTTGTAACGCTAGCCCATTAACATCTCGGGAAGTATCTATATAACAACGCTAATACCGACGAAGGAGCCACGTACTTATGGCAATTTCTCGTGACAAAAAACATGCGTTCGTAACAGATTTTCAGACGACACTGCAAACCGCTAAGATGACGGTCGCTGCCAAATATGACGGCACCAGCGTGGCCGATTTGCAACAACTTCGTCGTGATGCTCGTGCTGCCGGTGTGACGATCAAAGTTATCAAAAACCGACTCGTTCGTACCGCCATGCAGGGTACCAAAGGATTCGATGCAACCGATACGTCACTCCTGACTGGCCAACTCCTCTATGCCTCAAGTACTGAGGATGAAGTTGCGCCAGCACAGGTGATCGACACATTCGGTAAAACCGTTTCTACGGTTGAGCTCGTCGCTGGATTCGACAATACAGGCGCCGTTCTGGCAACCGCTGAGGTCAAAGCACTTGCTGGCCTCCCAAGCAAAAACCAGCTCATCGCCGAAGTCGTCGCACAGCTGCTCAGCCCAGTCCACGATGTTACCAATGCACTTTCTGGCAATTTGCACGCACTACTTGATGGTGTCGAGGCAAAAGCCGCATCATAAGGATAGAAGAAGTTGGATTATGGATTTTAGATTTTAGAACAATCACATAAATCACATAGCCTTCTTCCAATATCCAAAATCTATAATCTAAAATCTACTAGGAGATTATCATGGCAGATGTCAAAAAACTGGCCGAAGAACTGACTAGTTTGACAGTTCTCGAAGTCAACGAACTTAAAAATGTCCTCAAAGAAGAATACGGTATCGAGCCTGCAGCTGCAGCTGTCGCTGTCGCGGGTCCTGCAGCCGGTGGTGACGCTGCACCAGCAGAGGATGCTAAGACTGAATTTACCGTCACCCTCAAAGACGGTGGTTCACAAAAAGTTGCCGTCATCAAAGCCGTCAAAGACCTCACAGGTCTTGGCCTCGGTGAAGCAAAAGCGCTCGTCGACAACGCACCAAGCCCCATCAAAGAAAAAGTCAGCAAAGAAGACGCTGAAGCTGCGAAAAAAGCCCTCGAAGACGCAGGCGCAACCGTAGAACTCAGCTAATACAAGGGACGGGCTCGCCCGTCCGGCATATGAAACTGAAGTAAATTCAGTTTCATAGCTCCCTCACCCCTAAAGGCTGCGCTCACGCTTGCTATCGCCTTTAGACTCCAGGAGCAGTCATCAAAATTCCCGAGATGTTTGTCCAGACCCGTCACATGTTGTGGCGGGTTTTTGGTGGCATGAAACAGCGGGCTACGTCGAGGCACTATTTCCTGAAGGGCAGTTGGCCGTGACGGTCAGTCCCCCGCCAGGGCGAAGGCTCATCAGTTGGCAGCTGGGGACGATTGCCCTGAGGGAAATAGTGACTCGTCGAGCTCACTAAAATACACGCTCCTACGGTCATCCGCAAGACCAAAATTTACAACGATTTTAACGCGACCACATAAACTCGTGTGGAAAAGAATTTTCTTGACATTTTATACGCAACTTGATACGCTCAAGGTAATCACCAACCAAAAACAGACAAGGATGCGAGCTTATGTCTGACCTACCAGAGAAACAAGTTAAACGACTACGAAGCCTCATCACAGAGGCAGAAACTAATTTGGCGGCCGCAAAGGAACTTCTCATTAGTATCGCCGGAGAGGATGTTATCCCGAGAGGAAATCTCGAAGATGTTGCCGGTAAAGTCATCGAGGGTGTATTTGACGGGCAAGGCATGGTCGGCCCAGACGGAAAGTCATATCCGGTACCCGCTAACTATGCAAGCAAATCAAAACTGATTGAGGGCGATATACTGAAGCTTACCATTGCTGAAGACGGCAGCTTCATCTACAAACAAATCGGCCCTGTCGCACGCCGGCAGGTCATCGGTACTCTCGTGCAGCATGACGGGGGTTACTACGTCGAAGTCAGCGGTCACGAATACCGCGTCCTCCTCGCCAGCGTCACCTACTTTAAAGCCAAAGTTGGTGACCAAGTCAGCATCATCATCCCAGAAGACAACCGTGACGCCGTGTGGGCAGCAGTCGAAGCAGCGCTGTAGTCACAACAAAGTAGACGTTAGATTTTGGATTATAGATTTTAGAAGAATGAGCCGCAGGTCGCGGCTCGTTTTAATGGTGCGTGCTACCGTAGCCTTTTTCACCCCGTTTGGATGCTGATAAGAGATCAGTTTCATCCCATTGCACCTTTTCACACTTGGCAACTACCATTTGTGCGATACGCGTACCAGGCTCGACCACAAACGCTTCATTGCTGAGATTGATCAATATGACCCCAACTTCGCCTCGATAATCCGCATCGATCGTGCCGACGCCATTTGCCAGACATATGCCGTATTTGAGACTCAGCCCACTCCGAGCCCGAATCTGCGCTTCATACCCTACAGGGATTTCTATCGCAAAACCGCTCGAAACAACCAGCCGTTGCATAGGTTCTATAGTCATCGGCGCATCAATCGCAGCATGCACGTCCATCGCTGCTGCCCCATCCGTCTGATATTTTGGCAGTATAGCCGCGTCCTTTACTCGCTTGATCTTTATATTCATTATTTATAATTCTATCTTCCAAAATCCAAAATCCAAAATCTATCTTCTGCCTATATTGTGATATCTACGCCATCATTCTCGTCCCAAACCCGCTATAATAGATCGTGAAAAGGGAGAGGTAGTGAGTCACGCACTGTATCGCAAGTACCGTTCGCGCGGATTTGATGAAGTCGTCGGTCAACGACACGTCACCGATCTGCTAAGAAGTGCTGTCAAAAACGGCGCGATTTCGCATGCGTACCTATTTACCGGTCCACGCGGTACTGGCAAGACGAGCGTCGCGCGTATCCTCGCTCATGAGGTCAACGGATTACCCTATATCGATGATGCAACCCACCTCGACATCATCGAGATTGACGCCGCGAGCAACCGTCGTATCGACGATATCCGTGACCTGCGAGAAAAAGTCTATATAGCCCCCACGAGCGCGCGCTACAAAGTCTATATCATCGATGAAGTTCACATGCTGACCGGAGAAAGTTTTAATGCGCTATTGAAAACACTGGAGGAGCCGCCGGCTCATGCGATATTTATTCTTGCGACGACAGAGCTTCACAAAGTACCAGCAACTATCGTAAGCCGAACCCAACGGTTTCATTTTCGTCCCGGCAGTTTGAGTGATGTAGCTGCACACCTTAGAATGATAGCCGACAAGGAAAAGATAGATATCAGCGATGACGCGCTCCGTCTTATCGCCGAGCATAGCGAAGGAGGGTTTCGAGACAGCGTGAGCCTCCTTGATCAGGTATCCAGCCTCGATCAAAGCACGATCGGCGTCGATATGATCGAACGCCTGCTTGGACTTGCGCCACACGCAGCTATCAATGCGATCGTAGACTGCATCGCGGAGGAGCGTTATACAGATGCGACACAGGGTATTCATCGGTTACTCGACAATGGCACGAGCCCGCATGTCATCATCGCCCAACTAATCAAGCATTTGGCGGAGCGTGCTGCCACATCACCGCATCTATATCACATCTTATATGAACTGGTCGAAGTACCGAAAAGTTACGCTCCGCAACTAAAATTGCTCGCCGTAGTAGGAAGGGGCCAAGAGAGTGCAGAGCAGCCGGTGCGAAAGGATGTAGTATCAAAGCGCGATGAAGATAATACACCAAAAACTCGCCCACGCGAGAAAACGCCAGCAGCCCCCGAGACAAAGCCCCTTCCAGCCAGAGACGATCCGCTCGTCAATTCCAAGGACGAGACACGCGCACCAGAACATAAGGACGACGACGCCACAGGTTCAACAATCGTATGGGATGATGTATTGGCACAACTACGTAGTCATGCGCCCGCCCTCCATAGTGTGCTGAAACGGGCGAGTGTGACAATCGATGATACCGGTGTCCATCTCGGTTTTGCGTTTGCGCTTCACCGCAAAAAGATGAGTGACGAAAAAGCTCGACAGGAACTGGTACGGACTATCACTGCACTGTACGGCTCATGCCCGCCAATATGTGTGGATGATACTACCACCCATCTTGACGAGACAAGTAAAGCCGTGGCTGATATTATGGGTGGGGGAGAGCCGGTGCAAGTTCCGGCAGATGGTAGAACATAGATGGCAGAACGTAAAAAATCACAGGCCGTAGAGGGCAAGATCCCACCGCATAATCTCGATGCCGAGATGAGTTTGCTCGGGGCTATCTTGATTGATGAAGAAGTCTTGACGGACGTCATGGACAAAGTGAAGGCGGAAGATTTTTATGAAAAACGTCACCAGCTCGTCTTTGCCGCGATATTACGGTTATTTGAAATGCATCGCCCAATCGATCTTTTGACGCTTAGTGACGAGCTAGAGAAAAAAGACGAGCTAGAAGCAATCGGTGGTAGTAGTTACCTCAATGAGCTTACAAACTACGTACCAACGGCCGCCAATGCCAGCACATATGCAGAGCTAGTTGCGCAACGTGCCGTGCGACGCCGTCTGATAAAGGCTAGTGGCGAGATCGCAGAGATGGCCTACAAGGAAGACAGCAACACCCAAGAGATTCTCGAGCGCGCCGAGGCAGAGCTTTTCTCTGTCAGCGATACAAACCTCAAACAAGATCTAGTAAGCCTTGAGCAGATTCTCACCGAAAGCTTTGACCGCATGGAAGAGTTGCACCGCGATCGCGGTAAACTTCGCGGTGTCCGCACTGGCTGGCGCGACCTCGACAACATGACGGCAGGGCTGCAACGCTCAGACCTCATCATCCTCGCCGCACGCCCCGCTATGGGTAAAACGACACTCGTTACCAACCTCGCCTACAATGTCGCCGCCAAAGAACACCAGTCAGTGTTGTTTTTCAGCCTCGAGATGAGCAAAGAACAGCTCGTCGACCGTATGTTAGCTGACGCTGCTGGTGTCGATGCATGGAATATCCGTACCGGTAATCTCAGTGATGATGATTTCGAGAAACTATCCACTGCAATGGGCGAAATGGCTGAAGCCCCAATCTATATCGACGACACGCCAGGCCTGACTGTGCTCGAGATGCGCACTAAGGCACGCCGACAAGCTCATGTACATCCTCTCGGTCTCATCATCGTCGACTATCTGCAGCTCATGCAAGGACGTTCACGGGGAGGTGAGTTCAACCGCGTGCAAGAGATCAGCGAGATATCACGTGGCCTCAAACTCATTGCCCGCGAGCTCAATGTACCCGTCATCGCCCTCTCACAGCTCAGTCGTGCGGTCGAATCACGCAACCCGCCTATCCCACAGCTCGCCGATCTCCGTGAGTCAGGTTCTATCGAGCAAGACGCCGATATTGTGCAGTTTATTTATCGCCCGGGCTACTACAATCCTGATGACCCTGAACTGGCAAATATCACCGAGCTTCACATCGCAAAACACCGTAATGGCCCCACCGGCAAGGTAGAGTTGTATTTCCACCCAGAGCGCCTACGTTTCATGTCGCTCGAAAAGCGCCGCGACGACTAATGCCCGTGATATAATCATTACAACAATGAACGGCTCCGTCATCCGCGAGATTCTATTGTATCGCTACCGCTATGTTGCCGGTTTGTTCGTCTTTGCGATCGTGCTTGTCGGTTTACTAACCGTCCGCACAGATCTTGCGCCGACAGGCCTCACCGCACTTGATATGAATAGTGCGCTGAGAAGCGCGACGTTTAAGTTTTCACAACCGCTCGCACAATCGACAGTTGACCTCCCGTACTTGTTGCTCCAGAAATTGTCACTTCATTTTCTCGGCATCACCGATTTCGCAATAAAACTTCCGTCGATTATCCTTGCTATCGCAACTGGATTTGCCTTTATGATGATGGTTCGTCGCTGGTTTCGGCTCAATGTCGCGCTGGTCACAAGCCTCATTCTCATCACCTCATCAGCGTTTCTTACGTTGGGGCGTAGCGGCCACGGAGAGATTATGACAAGCTTTTGGCTATCATTGTTTTTACTCGCTGCAACCAATATTGTCCACCCGGAGGGCAAGACACGTGTATGGTTCTGGGTCGCGTTTCTTATGCTACCGCTCAGCCTGTACACCCCGATGATGGTTTACCCGATTATTGCGATTACGATTGCTGGTGTACTACACCCCCATGTTCGATTCACGTTGGCGCATGTCACACATTGGCAGTATGCTATCGCGATAGCTTTTTTCCTTGTTGCGCTCGCGCCATTGATCTTGATGACAACGCTGCACCCAAAAACCGGTTTTGAATTACTGGGTTTGCCCGATCATACACCTAGCGGTGCCGAGCTGCTTATCAACGCAAAAATAGTGATAAAATCGTTTTTCAACCTAGGAAATGCAGTCGTCGGTACTGTACCGCAGCCTGTTTTCGGTGCAGCATCATTTATCATTATCATCCTCGGGTTTCTACAAACTATCCGCGATTGGTATTCGGCTCGCTCCTACATGCTCCTCATTTGGTCGATCATGTTTATACCGCTCGCACTATTCAACCCGGATAAACTACTCATTTGTCTGGTGCCCGCATACCTTTACCTTGCAATAGGTGTCGAGACACTTATTCGTGAGTGGTATCGTTTATTCCCGTTCAACCCATACGCGCGGCTAGCAGGTGTATTTCCGCTGGTAGCACTACTGGGTGGCATCATGACGAGTAATGCAGCGCAGTACTTCTATGGTCATTTTTACGGTACGCCTATTGTCGCCTATAAGGAACAGTTGACCGCGAGCCGTCGCATCCTCGATCGACCTGAGTACAAAAACGCGATTATGACGATCGTTGCAAAACCTGACGAACAGTCATTTTATGATCTCCTACGACGCGATTATCCCCGTACAAATATCGCCACCAGTCAGACTGGCAAGGTGACACGGCCGACGATCGTGCATGATACCGCCCAGGTATCGGATATCGGCTTTCCGTCACAAATTGTGACGTCATACAAAACCAGTCGAGATCACGTGATCCTTCGCCTCTACAAACCTTGACCTGATATACTAGATAGATCGAGAACCTAACAATGGGAGATACATATGCTTGACCAAGCAAAGATGATCATGCAGCTCAAAAAAGCGCAAAAAGAACTGACCAAGATGGAAGCCGAGGGCTCAGCAGGTGATGGTGCCGTCATAGTGACCGTGACGGGTGAGATGAAGGTCAAAAAAGTCACGATCGATCCTGAATATGTCGATCTCGACGATATTCAGGTGCTCGAACGCTGGGTCGAACAAGCGACTCGTGAAGCCATGAGCAAAGCGCAGGAGATGGCCGCCGAGAAGATGAAACCACTGATGGGCGGACTGGGGAACTTAGGTTTATAAGTTTCCCAGACAGTAATCAGTTTACAGTTTACAATTATCAAGTATGGCCGAGAACTATCAATTAGAAGAGAGAACATTGCGATTTAGCGCTAGAATTATCAGGCATTGTTCAAAGTTACAACAGCCTATACTGATAGATATTATCAAACAAGTGGTTCGATCGGCGACGAGTATTGGCGCGAATTATACCGAAGCCAATAACGCTGCATCAAAAACTGACTTCAGGGCAAAAATTTTTATTGCCAAAAAAGAAGCTGCTGAAACTAAGTACTGGCTCTCATTGCTAAGTGAGCTAGGTGACACATCTGACGAACTCAAAATATTACGACAAGAGTCACAAGAAATATTGATGATATTGCAAAAAATTATCACGACGCTTAGGAATGGTAAATGAAAACTGAAAACTGCGAACGTAATGTAAACTGTAAACTACGTAAACTGTGAACTAGCCTATATGTTACCAAAAGCACTGCAAGATCTCATCGATGCGCTCGGCATGTTGCCGGGTGTGGGGCCGCGCACGGCGGAACGCTATGCGTATTATTTGCTCAAGACAAACGACCATAACCGTGCCAAGCTAAGTGGATCAGTGGCGGAAATCGCCGACGGGGTGAAATTATGCCCCGTGACCTACGCGCTGATCGACGCCGACGAGTCAACATCGCCGCTCTACAGCGACCCCGATCGCAATCGCAAGCTCATCGCCGTCGTCGAGGAACCGCTCGATGTCATCGCCCTCGAAAAAACGGGGCTATTTAAGGGCACCTACCACGTCCTCGGCGGCGCGATCAGTCCGATCGATGGTATCGGCCCGGATCAGCTGCATATACCTGAACTGATCGAGCGGCTCAAAAAAGATGAGGTCGAAGAGATTATCCTCGCCACCAACGCCAGCGTCGAAGGTGAATCAACCGCTATCTACATCCAAAAGTTCATCGATGAAGCGGACGTGAGCGTCAAGATAACCCGCCTTGCTCGCGGCATCCCCGTCGGCGTCGACCTAGAATATGCCGACCAAATCACCCTATCTCATGCCCTCGAAGGCAGGCAGGCCTTGTAGCTTACCACTTACCACCTAAAACCATGCTACAATTGATCTGATGTACGACCATGTTAAACAACTCATCGATGATGCAAAGCGCATCGTCGTCATTCAGCCGGAAAATCCCGATGCGGATAGTTTAGGGTCTGCAATCGCGCTCGAAGAGATACTCAGTGATATACCTGGCACATCTGTGAACTTATTTTGTGCGATCGATATGCCCAAATACCTGCACTATATCGATGGCTGGGCACGGGTCGACAAAGAGTGGACGGGGCAGTATGACCTCGCAATCATCGTTGATACTTCAGCCGAAGCACTTTTAGTAAAGGCGCTCGAGACGCCCGGACTGCGGCATTTTTGCGAGACACACCCCGTACTTGTCATCGATCACCATGTCGAGGGCGACGAAGGCGGCAACGATCTGCCATTTACCCATGAACTCGTGCTCGACGACTCGGCTGCCGCAACGAGCGAATTACTCTACGATATGGCCATGCAACTAGGCTGGTCCGTCAACCAGTCGGCCGCCGAGGCAATGATGGCATCGATACTGGGCGACACGCTCGGCCTCAGTACACAGAGTGTGACCGAGCGTACTATTACAACTATCGCCTCACTCATGAAACTCGGTGCTCACCCCGCAACCATCGAACAGAAGCGCCGTGAGTACATGAAAAAACCCGCCGATATCTTGACGTACAAAGGTGAGCTCATCCAGCGTATCGAATATCACTGCGATGGCCGTCTTGCGACCGTGCATATTCCATGGGAAGATATCGAGGCTTATTCTGACCGCTACAACCCAAGCGTCCTCGTACTCGATGAGATGCGCCTCGTCGAGGGTGTCGACGTTGCCATCGCCATCAAGACGTATCCCGACGGTAAACTCACCGGCAAAATCCGCGCCAACCTGCCTATCTGCGACCAGGTCGCCGGCTATTTCGGCGGCGGCGGCCATGCCTACAGCGCCGGCTACAAGATATACGAAGACTACGACAAAGCCCTGTCTGAGCTCATCGCCGCTGTCGATAAAATCCTCAGCGAGCACCCATCATGAAACTTCACAATACCATGTCGGGGCACATCGATGAGCTACGACCATTGAATGACGGGATGGTGACACTCTACACCTGCGGCCTGACTGTCTATGGTCAACCGCACATCGGCAACTGGATAGGCTATATCTACTGGGACGTGCTTGTACGAACGCTCCGAGCAGACGGATACCGCGTTGTGCGGACGCAAAATATTACCGACGTCGGACACCTCGTAAGCGACGACGACAGCGGGGAAGACAAGATGGAAAAAGGCGCCCGCGCCGAAGGCCTGACCGCCTGGGACGTCGCCGCCAAATTCACCGCCATTGCCGAACAAGAAAGCCATTCCCTCGGGCTCATTGCGCCTGACCACTTAGTCACTGCGACAAGTTGTATCGATGAGCAGATTGCATTTGCGAAGGAACTCGACACCCGTGGCTACCTGTACCGCACCGACGACGGCATGTATTTTGATACTAGCAAGCTCTCTGATTATGGCAAGCTCGCACGACTCGACATAGACGGCCTTCAGGCTGGCGCGCGTGTCGATATGGCGGGGAAAAGGAACCCAACTGATTTTGCCGTCTGGAAGTTTAGTCCTCCTGATACGCAGCGCGACATGGAGTGGGATAGTCCATGGGGCAAAGGGTTTCCTGGTTGGCACCTCGAATGCTCAGTGATTGCTCGCACCACCCTCGGCGACCGTATCGATATCCACGCGGGCGGCATCGACCACATCCCCGTACATCACACAAACGAGATCGCTCAGACCGAGAGCCTGACAGGTCAGCCCTTTGCCACCATATGGATACACAACAACCACCTCAAAGTCGACGGGCAAAAAATGGCCAAATCGCTCGGCAATATCTATACGCTCGCCGACCTCTCGGCACGCGGCTACGAGACCAGTGATTTTCGTATGTTTGCACTCGGGAAGCACTACCAGACAGAGGGAAACTTCACCTGGGATAATCTTGCCGCCGCGCACAACCGCCTGCAACGCTGGCGTGATATGGCTGCATTGCGCTGGCAAACACATGACACCCTCGCCGATGACGATGCGAAAGACACCCGGCACGATGTCAACGCCGTCTTACTCGCTGCGCCGCACGCCGCGCAAGAAGCACTCACCAACGATCTCGATACACCGGGCGCACTGATCACTATCGAACGCGCCTTTGACGAGATCGATCTCTCACCGATCAACACGCTGCAACATGACGCACTCGCGCAGCTGGTTACATGGATCGATGATATACTCGGGCTCAACCTAGCTGCGTCGACACCCGATATCACTGACGAGCAAAAACGTCTCATCATCGAACGACGGCGAGCACGTGACGAAAAGGATTGGACGCGTTCTGACGCACTGCGCGACGAGCTAGCCAGTCAGGGTGTTGTCATCCGCGACACACCGTCGCGTACCATATGGAGCCGCTAGCTTTTCAGTTTTGTCACTAGCTTTTCGACAGGATTTTTCGAAGATTTTTCTTCGCGTTCGATTTCTGCATGACGGAGATAGTCAACCATCAGTACACGAATACACCCAGCAACGGGGATCGATATGATGGCGCCCAAAAAACCAAACAGCGACACACCGATAAGAATCGCGATCAGGACTGATAGCGCTGATAATTCAACTTTTTTTGACTGGATGGCTGGCGCGATCCAATTATTTTCAACCTGCTGATAGACAAAGAAGTAGATCGCGAAGACGATCGCAGCCGATGAATTATTGAGCAACAACACCAAACCAACGATCACCGCACCGATCGTCGCCCCCACCATAGGGATAAGATCCATCAAAAAGATGATCGCGGCAAGCGGCAACGCGAGATTGGCGGGCAAATCGAAAATGAAACTAAGCAGCAGCACAACAACAAGTGTCGCCGTCGCGGCAATCATCGCAACAGATATCTGCCCGTTGACATAGCCGACCACGACCCTGTACATCTTCTGTACGACCGTGCGATGTCGCTCAAGCCGTTTGGGATCCTGATATAGACCCCAGAGCTTCTCCATCCATTCTGGGCCTTCGATCAGCATCAAAAATGCAAGCACGAGGATAATGACAAGTGTAACTGCACCGTTGAGAAACGATGTCGCACCATTGACGAGCAGTTTACCTATATCATTGGCAACCGCCGCAGCTTGAGATTTTGCTTGCTCGATGCTTTTATCAAGCTGGTCTTGCAAACCATATTGCGTGACGAAATCCGCAACTAGGTGTTGCTGCTGGCTGATATCATCGATGATTTGAGGCACGGTATCGGCAAACTTCGATGATTGCTCGACGACAGGAGGGACAACCAAAACAAGCAGAAGCCCAAGCAATGTGACGACAAGAAAGTATGCGAGGGCAGTTGCCCCTACACGAGACCTACCCGGCAAGCGCCGCGCTATGGCACTCACCGGAGGATTGAGCGCCAGAGCAAAAAACAACGCGATACCTACTATCGTCAAAGGTTGCTGAGCCTGAATAAAAAGATAAATAGACGCGACAAATGTCAATATAACCAACCCGAGGCGCACAAATGTCTTCGTATCTACATCGACTCGCACTTTCATAGTTCTAAGTATGCATGAGACTCATGATGAACGCAATATCCGGTTGCCATATGCACGCTTCCTGTGCTTAGATGAGTACTATGAAAAGAGGCATAAACAATATCGTTGAGATACGTGATTTTGTCATGCAGTTCGATAAGACTGTTGTCATCGATACGTTAAGTTTTGACGTGAGGCGTGGTGAAACATTTGGGCTTCTCGGTAGTAACGGCAGTGGGAAGACGACAACTATTCGCGCACTACTTGGTATCTATCCGCCCACCGCCGGCACGCTACATATCGATGGGCAACCGTATCGTGTCGACGGCACGGTAAAGCTCGGCTATCTCCCTGAAGAACGGGGGCTCTACAAAAAAGAGAGGGTACTCGAGGTTATGACATATTTTGGCATGCTCAAGGGCTTGAGTAGACCGGAGGCAACGAGACAAAGCCGCGCATTTCTCGAACGAGTGAAGCTAGCCGACAAAGCGACGATGCGACTCGAAAAACTTTCAGGCGGACAACAACAAAAGATACAACTTGGTATCACGATTCTTGGCGAACCGGAGCTCCTCATTCTTGACGAGCCCACCAAGGGCTTTGATCCCGTCAACCGTCGGCTCCTAATGACGATCATCGAAGAGCATCAAGCAAAGGGCGCGACAGTGATCTTTGTTACCCATCAGATGGAAGAAGTCGAGCGTCTATGCGATCGGATCATTCTCCTCAAAGACGGAGTCGCAAAAGCATACGGCAGTGTACATGATGTAAAAAAACAGTGGGGTAATAAATCGCTCGATGATATATTTATCGAAATCTACGGCGATGAAAATGAGGAGGAACATGAATAATTTTCATAACTTCGGAACTGTATTTCGTTTTGAAGTCATCCGAACGCTCAAGAAAAAAAGTTTTTGGCTCATGTCACTTTTATTTCCCGTGATGTTTGGTCTGATTGCAGGTATCATGTTCTTCTCAAATAAGACGACCGAGGAAGCGATCAATGACGCACAGAAACAACAATTCTCATTTGGTGTTACCGATGCATCGGGAGTCATCCAGCCTGAAATTTTAGCGACCATGAACGCCGAGCGAATCGCAAGCAAACAAGACGGTATCCAACGTGTCGCATCAGGTTCGATTGACGCGTATTTCTACTATCCGCCCGATCTGTCTCGCGACCGTGTCGAGATATTTGGTAAAGATGTCGGTCTGTTTGATAATGGCAGGTATCAGGGAGTTGCAAAGATGATACTCGATCAGTCTGCCACCCTGAATGTCGCCGGTAGTGTTCGATCTGTCCTGCAAAATACCGTCTCGTATCAGTCAACTGTCTACAGAAACGGCACCGTATATGACGGCATGAGGCAGTTGATCGCACCTGCGATATTTTTGGTTTTGTTTTATATTATGATCACAACATTTGGCAACCAAATGCTGACAAGTACTACCGAGGAAAAAGAAAATCGTGTCATAGAGGTCATCCTCACCACGATCGAGGCACGCACACTGATCATCGGAAAAATCATATCGCTCATCATACTTGGCTTTATCCAGATGACTATCATCCTTACTCCGGTCATCATCGGCTATAGTATCTTTCACGACAAGCTCTCTCTACCGTCTATTGATCTGTCGAGCATCCCACTTGATCCGACTCGTATCGGAATAGGTGCAGCAATATTTGTCGCGAGCTTTTTGCTATTTACTGGTCTCCTGGTCACGGTTGGTGCTGCAGCGCCTACCGCCAAAGAAGCAGGGGGCTTTTTTGGCATCGTCATGGTGCTCATCTTTGGCCCGTTGTATGCCTCATCAATATTTGTCTCGTCTCCAGATACGATTTTCGTAAAAGTCTTGTCATTTTTCCCGCTCACGTCGCCAATACCACTCATGTTGCGCAATGCGGTAGGTAACCTAAGTGTCATTGACGCATTGATTGCAATCGCGTTGATCATGCTCTTGGCGGTTATTGTGCTTTCGATCGCTGTCCGCGTCTTTCGCTATGGCGCACTTGAATACAACCGGCGACTCAGCCTCAAAGAAATTTTTCGCTCAAGATAACTCAAGATAAGTGAGCTATAGACCGCTCGTCAGCGCCGCAAGGCAGAGAAGCGAGACCGATGCAAATGCCGCGAGTGCCAACGACAGCTTGGTTGGTTCAAATGTCGATTTTTTCTTTTTTACCATATCACGTAGTATATCGTGCTTTTGGTTATTGTAAAAGACTACGCGAAGGCGCATTATAGAATATATGTCTTTGAGCGAAGAACTCCGTGCAATCGTGCAAGGCGACGTATACGATGACGATGCATCACTAGACATCGCATCTCATGATGCGAGCTTGTTTGAATTGCGCCCGAGCGCAGTTGTTGCGGCACACGGTAGCGATGACATATCTGCTCTCGTCCGCTATGTAAACCAGCATAAGAAGGACAACCCTGAGCTTTCTCTCACGGTTCGTTCTGGCGGTACGGATATGTCAGGCGGCACCGTCAACACCTCTATCATCATCGACACAAAGCCGCACATGAATCATATCAAGCATCTCGACGCGACCCGTGCACATCTCGAGCCTGGAGTGTTTTTCCGTGACTTTGATACAAAATCAGCCCACTTCGACGCGCTTCTGCCCAGCTATCCGGCAAGTCGTGACTTATGTACCGTCGGGGGTATGGTTGCGAACAACTCAGGCGGCGAGAAAAGCCTCCGCTACGGCAAGACTGCCGATTATGTCAGCGAGATAAATGTCGTCTTGGCAGACGGCAACGAGTACTCGATCAAACCGATCAAAAAGGCAGAGCTAGTTCGCAAGATGAGTCAAAAGGACTTTGAGGGTCGCCTCTATAAAAAAGTGTTTGATCTGTGTGAAGCACATTATGACGAGATCAAAGCCGCCAAGCCACAGGTCAGCAAAGACTCAACCGGCTACCACCTATGGGACGTCTGGGATCGCGAGACAGGGGTATTTGACCTTACCAAGCTCATTGTCGGCTCCCAAGGAACGCTTGGTATCATCACTGATTTTCATGTCCGCCTCGTCGAGCGGCCAAAGCACTCGGGGATCTTGGTCTGTTTTATGAAAGATGTCGATCGGCTTGGCGACGTGATCAATACGGTGCTGACTCACAAACCTGCGACATTTGAAAGTTTTGATGACAATACGTTGTGGCTGAGCTTTAAATTTTTCTTTAGTTTCATCAAAAAACTTGGCTTTGTCCTCTGGGTCAAAACTGCGTTGCAACTGATCCCTGACTTGCTCGCGCTTGCTCACGGCATACCAAAACTAATCCTTATGATCGAATTTACCGACAATGATGTCGATGAGATAGAACGTAAGATCATCGCGATGCAAGATGACCTCAAGCAATACAAGATGCTCTATATGGAACGTGACGAAACCGAAGCAAAATCAAAGAAATTTTGGATTATGCGACGGGAAAGTTTCAACCTACTGCGCCAAAAGGTAAAGGACAAACACACCGCGCCATTTATCGATGACCTAGTGATCCCGCCTGCAAAATTACCGGAAGCTTGGCCTCAGCTGCGTCGTATCATCAAAAAGTATGGCCTCATGGCAACGATTGCTGGTCATATGGGTGACGGAAATTTCCATATCATACCCCTCATGAATATCGAGCTTGAAAAAGAACGAGCCAAGTTAAAGCCTGCGATGGTCGAGGTCAACGAGCTCGTCCTCAAAATGGGCGGTTCCTTGAGTGGTGAGCACAACGACGGGATGATACGTGGCCCCTGGCTCGAACGCATGTACGGCCCAACCGTCTATGGGTACATGCGTGATATCAAATCCATCTTTGACCCAGACAATATCTTCAACCCCCACAAGAAAACCGATGCCACCTGGGATTATAGTTTCAGCCATATACGAAAAAACTTCTAGAGCGTATAGTAATAATCACTAGTATGTCACCACGCAACTCAATCATCTTTGTCGAAAACCTCAGCAAATGCTTTGGGAAGCTGGCAGCGGTTGACGATGTCAGTTTTATGGTGAAGCCTGGTGAAATCGTCGGCTTCGTTGGGCCAAATGGTGCCGGTAAGACGACGACGATTTCTCTCATGATGGGCTACCTTCGGGCTACCACTGGTATTGTTCGGCTATTTGGAGATGATACGACACCCGCTTCTGCTCATCGACACCATGTACAAATCGGCTATACGGCCGGTGATATGTCGCTCCTCAACAACCTGACTGGCTCACAATATCTTGCCCATATGGCAGCCCTGACCCGTCTCAATAGCGTCAGGCAGAAAGAGCTGATCGATCTGATCAACCCCGTCTTGAACAAAAGGCTCAAACACTTGTCTCGTGGCAACAAACAAAAAATTGCCCTGATTGCCGCATTGCAGCATGGTCCCAAATTGTTGATCCTTGATGAGCCCACAACCGGCCTCGACCCTCTTATGCAAGAGACATTTCTGAATATCATACGACAAGAGGCTCGAGAAGGCGCGACCGTCTTTATGTCGTCGCATATTTTGAGCGAAGTGACACATATCTGTACGCGCGTAATGTTTATGAAACGAGGCAAGATCATCTTAGATAGTACCGTCGCCGACATTGAAGCGCAAGCTGGCAAGGAAATTAGCATCACATCAGACAAAAAATCACTTGTCGCACTTCTGAAAAATCACCCCGCAGGGCTCATCAATCCAAAACAAACTGGTACAACAATCACATTTTTATATCAAGGAAAGATCACTCCTATTACCAAATGGCTTGCGTCACATACTATCCGTGACGTCACCATACGTGACCGTGATTTTGATAGTATATTCCATGATATGTATGATGATGGAGAGGAGACGGCACGATGATGCGCTCAATCTTTCTTAGGACGCTCTATGATAAAAGATGGTTCACACTCGGATGGTCACTGGCTCTTAGCCTTATGGCTGTCCTGATGATCGCGATGTACCCCTCGCTTCATGAAGGTATGAAGCAAATTGCGGCAACAATGCCGCCAGCATTGCAAGGTCTCGTCGGCGACATGAGTATGTTCAGCCATCTCGACACCTACCTCTCGTCGCAACTCTACGATATTCGTATCCCGTTGTTCCTTATGATCATGGCTGTGGTACTTGCACAGAATGTAAGTGTCGGCTCAGAAGAAAAAGGTGAGATGCGGACACTACTTAGCACGTCAGTCTCTCGTACGAGCCTCTACGTACAGACGGTACTCGCCGCTATGGTTGTGTTTACTGTCGCGCTACTTGTCACGTTACTTATCACATGGCTTGGCGTGCCCCTTATCAAAGAATCGATTGATACTATGCTCGTTGTAAAACTTGGGGTGCTATCACTTGGGTTTGCAATGGTGATATTTGCAATTGTCTATGGTGTTGGGATGATCACCGGCTCACGATCAGCGACACTCAGTATCGGGGTAGGGCTCATCATCAGCAGTGTCATCCTCGAAGCCGGTCGTACTGTCGATTGGCTCGATCTTGCTCAGAAAATCTCAATGCTCCACTATTACGACGCCGGAAAACTCCTCGCCACCGGTATCGATCTCAAGCATATTCTTGTGCAAATCATCCTCTTCATTGTCTCACTCACTGCCGGTTGGCTATGGTTTCGACGACGTGATATCGGGTAGCTCTGACTCGTGATTTGGTATGATAAACAAATGAAATATTTCTTGCGACGCCATGCTAGGCAAGCTATATTCATTGTCGTAGCATCAGTGCTGCTAGGGTGTAGCGTGATCTCACTCATGCAATTTTCTCACGAATTCTTTTTTTCTCCTGGCTATTTCAAAGGCACACACAATGATTTCCTGGCATTTTATACGACAGGACAGTTGGCCAGCAGCGGGAGAATCGAGCAGGTCTACGACGCGACCACCCTGACTGAGTTACAACGGCTGATCGTCCCGCACCCAGTCAGTGCGCTCGGCTATATGCCATTTCTGAACCCGCCGTTTGTAGCAGTGTTGCTCGCACCGCTTGGCTGGTTCAATGTCAACGATGCGCGATTGGTCTGGATGCTAATCAACGTCGCGCTCATGATCGGCATCGGGTGGTATCTCACCCGTACGATCGTGACCGGATGGCAACGCGCGCTAGTGCTGCTACTCCTTGTAACCTCATATCCAGTGTTCCAAAACCTCATCCAAGGACAGTTGTCGATAGCCATCACGGCTATCGTGTTGCTTGGACTGCATTTTGCGTTGCAGAGACGTATGATTGCCACCGGAGCCTGCCTCGCCATCCTCACTATCAAACCGCAACTCGCCGTCATGGTCGGGATTGGCCTGCTCGTCTTTCGGCAATGGGAGATGATCAAAGGCATGGTCATAGCCGCCGCCGTATGCCTGCTTGTCACCTTGCCATTGACCGGAACCTCTCTCTACCAGACCTATGCCGAGTTCTCGGCAGGTGTCAGCGCAAGTCACGTGAGCGGAGCAGGGCGTGCCGGTGATAGCACGTGGGAGGGTAATATGAAATACATGTATAGCTTGCCGGGACTCTCCGTGGCGCTTATCGGTCAAGATAATGTCACTGCAACCAATCTATTTACGTACGGTATCGGCGCCGCCCTCATCACACTCTTTTTTCTAGCTGCTCGACGTCTGCAACCATCACTTTTTACGACATCGGGACGGCTGGTGCTCGCTGCTGGTATCGCGATCATCCTGCTGATCAACCCTCACGCCTATTCGCAAGACGCGATGCTTCTTTATATACCGATGGCTATACTACTACTAATCTGGCGCACTTCGTACATGGTCATCATATTTCTCGCGAGCATCGCTCTGATGTATCCTGATCAAATGGCGGGATCACACTGGCTCACGATCTCGCTGCTACTCTCGATCATCTATATCCTCGTCGCGACAATCAGACAAAAATGGCCAGTTATAGTACTGCGTGCCCGAAAGTTGAGTCATAGGGGCACTGTTTGATATAATTGCCTCTGTTCGTGTAGACAAAAAATCGTACACGAACTATTGATGGGGAGTCGCCAAGTGGTAAGGCACATGGCTGTCTGATCCGCCAGCAGGCGGAGAGTACAATCTATATGAGTCCATGCATTCGGGGTGAGAAGTGCCTGTGGCACTTCGCAAGGAAACCTTCTCTTGAAAACTTGTTTTCAAAGACGAAGTTTCGGGCCCGCCGAAGGTGGGTCGATCCCATCGAACCCCTTGTACGTTATAATAGATTAGGCTGATGGGGAGTCGCCAAGTGGTAAGGCACATGGTTTTGGTCCATGCATTCGGGGGTTCGATCCCCTCCTCCCCAGCCATAGAAACATCCGTATGCCCTTGTGGTATACGGATATTTCTATAGTTGTAGTGTTAGGGATTCGAACGGGCAGTCTGTGGTAGACTGCCCCGGCACTTCGCGAGATTGATCGAGCAAAGCGATCCCCTTCCTCCCAGCCACGAAAATAGTCGGTCATGAGACCGACTATTTTCGTGGTACAATTCGATCGTTATCACGCCTCGTACTACGATATCGCCGAAAACCCCATCGCACCAGCCACATGCCTCCGAGCACAAAGACAATAGCCGCCACGACATCAAATATATAATGTTCACCAAGATAGACGACGCCCCACCACATCGAAAGCGGGTAGAGAGCCAGCCACCACGTGCGTCGCAGGCCAAATGCCTTCATGATAAACAGTGTGGCGATCAACGGATAGGCTGAGTGGAGTGACGGTACGGCCGCAACCGCATTGGGAGAGAGATTGCTATAGACCTGTGAAAAACTTTCAACACCCATTGCCCACCAAATATCACTAGAGATACGATGGAGCGGCTCTGCGATATAGCCCAATTCTTTCGCCATCCAGGGCGGGGCAGCAGGAAAGATGATATAGGTGATAAACGCCGCAAAACTTATCCCGACAATCGACCATACAAATGGCCAGTAGAGTCGGGGACGATATCGCCATAGCAACAACCCCACGATCAACGGTACAAGAAAATGCAGCATATAAAGTACGTAGAAATAGAAATCATACCATTGCACCTGACCGTGCCACATCCACGACTGAAACCAGCTCGTCGGAAGCTGCCCCAGCCACAACCAACGATCAAAATCGATCATCTCCGTGAAATGTACATTTTTGTTGAGATCATCGGCGATACCGCGGAAGCTATCATAGACCACCAGCATACCGAGGAAAGGTACAAACCTGATGACAAATTCACGCGCCTTGCCAAATACAACACCAATCACCAACACGATGAGCAGTAGCGTGTCGGGTGTCCAAAACGTCCGTTTAACCAGCATGAGAGCAAGGACAAGCAACACCACCGTCGCACGCAACGCAAATCGTGGTCGATCACGAATAAACTCAGTATGCAACCGCGTCACGGTACGACGCACAAAAGAACTCATGTATCAATTGTAGCAAAGGTATCTTGTTTAGTTGTATACTAGTGTCATAACGTGAGGAGGTAGATATGAAACGTTCATGGACAGTGTTCGGCGTGATCATCGGCATCATCGTACTCGCCGGTCTATTACTCGCCGGTAGTTACAATGGGCTTGTCACCGCACGCGAGACGGTACGCGCATCAATCAACAATCTCCAGAGTCAGTATCAGCGGCGTGCCGACCTCGTGCCCAATCTCGTCAATACCGTCAAAGGCTCAGCAAATTTTGAACAAGATACACTGCAACAAGTCGTGGAAGCACGCGCCAAGGCGACAAGTATCACGATCGACCCAAGCAAAGTCACTGCCGAGCAATTGCAACAATTTCAAAACGCCCAAGGTCAGCTCAGCTCGGCGCTTGGCCGCCTGATTGCTGTCGCAGAAAATTACCCAGACCTCAAATCAACCGTTGCATTTCAAGGCTTGATGGACGAGTTGAGCGGCACTGAGAACCGTATCCAGGTCGCCCGTGCCGACTACGGCAAGACCGTCCAAGCTTACAATGCCAAGATCCAACGCTTTCCGACCAACCTCTCAGCTAGCCTCTTCGGTTTCTCGACGTATCCCTACTTCACAGCCGACCAAGGCGCCGAAACCGCCCCTAACGTTGACTTCAACACCGCTCCATCAACCCAATCGACACAATAATATGCCCTCAAAGGCTGAGGCATTGAGAGATTTGTGCCAACCTAGTATGGCTGCTAGCGAGGAAAGCGACTGTCAATTATGAATATACTCACGATCTGCACAAAACGACCGTCTTTCTTAATCACAATCATTTTCGCCGCATTAGTCCTGTTACTCTCTGTGAGTTTCACCTCATTTGCCTCAGCCGACATGCCCGTGCCAGACCCGCCGCGTGATGGCTACGTGCTCGACCAGACCTCGACCCTCACACCCGAGCAAGTGACGACCCTCAACCAAACCATCAGCAGCTACAAACAACGCACCCAAGTAGAACTCGGCATCCTCGTCGTGCCAAGCATCGACAACGACTATATCGAAAACTTTAGCCTCCACGTCGCACGCACGTGGGGAATCGGCCAAGCTGGCAAAGACAACGGGGCGTTGCTCATCATCTCCAAAAATGATCGCAAACTTCGTATCGAAGTCGGCAACGGGCTCGAAGGCGACCTCACCGACAACCGCGCTAGTCAGATCATCCGAAATCGCATCGCGCCCAAATTTAAAACTGGCGACTACTATGGGGGCATCACATCGGGCATCGAAGGTATGATGTTGGCTATCAATGCCGCCGACGACCCTCTCGCACACAGCCCGAAGAGCTCGAAAGTAGACTGGTTTATAGTATTTGGCATCGGCGCGTATTTATTTGCGATGGTGCTCTCGTGGTTCGCCTCCATGCTCGGGCGCAGCAAGCGGTGGTGGCCAGGTGGTATCATCGGTGCCGCACTTGGCGGTGGACTCGGCGCACTTATTGGCACGACACTTGCGATTACGCTTACCTCTGCGTTTGTCGTCGGGTTTTTTGGATTACTTTTTGACTATTTGGTCAGCAAAAACTATCGCAAAGCCATCAAGCACGGCGAAGCGCCATCATGGTGGGCGGGTGGCTGGGGAAGTGGTAGCCCCGGTGGCGGTGGTGGTTTTGGCGGATTTAGCGGCGGAGGTGGTTTCTCAGGCGGCGGCGCCAGCGGCAGCTGGTGACCACAAGGAGAAGTTAGATTATGGATGTTGGATTATAAAATAACCGCTACCTCCGGTAAAAACAGTGATTCGCGTAAAATCTTGGTCTGCACTTCATGTATCTTTGCTTCGTAACTCATACTTCCTCCTTATAACCATATCGTACTCGACACACCGAGGCAAAACTAGGGAAGTCAACTTCCCGTAAAATCACGCACTAAAATTGACTAAAGTTACTAATTGTGCTATTATTATATAGATGTCGACATCATGTCGATACTCGCACCCGCACACGCTGCATCGCAGCCCGAGCCCAATCAAGGAGCAAGCCATGAGCCTGAACCTTCTCGTCCCGCGTGACACGTCAACCGTCCTGGGTGGCGGTACGTACCGCCAGGACGACAGCACGTTCCCGTACACCCCCGACCAGCTCGCGTTCCCAAGATACCAACTCTTGGGCACGTACGGCAAATCCGAGGCCGAGGAGACCGCGGCGCGGATCATCACCCTGTGCCAGCAGCTCGGTTCTTGGGCTGCCTTCAACTGGAACGTCCTGCGCCGCATGGTGGCAGACGAACTGCAGACCAACAAGCTCCAGTCCGGCCAGGTGCTCTCGCTCATCTGCGTCGAGATGACACGATTCGGTAGCCAACCCGACGAGTGGATCAACAACGTCATTGGCGTCGGCCTTCACCACCTCAAAGACAACGGATACATCGATATGGTGCACGAGGCCGATGGTGATGCCAGAGTCCCCCTGGTTCGGCTCAGACCGAAGTTCTTCGAGCCGATCGGCAAGTACGCCCAGACAGCAGCGTGACCTGCGGGGCCCAGGGGCGCCATTGCGCCCCTGGGATAACCCCTTGTATGAAGTTATTTGACACGTATACATTAGCATGATATATTGAAAGAGTTATGAAACAACGTACAGCCACATTGAGTCTATACCCGACGCAGATCTCTGCGAATGCGGGTTATGTCGTCATGAATGACTCGCACAATGCGGCTCCTATTGTTTCCTAAGATACCAAAATATTTCGAATCGATAGCGAGCCTCCGACCAGGAGGTTTTTTGATCGCCACAGAACCTGCGCCGGAGACTCCCTTTCGCTCCGAATACGAAACCGCATATGCGACCGTACGAGCGAACGCACATTGTCATCACTACCTAACATCGAGGAGAATCTCATGCATAACCCATACTACCGCAGTCTGCGTCTCTTGCAGCTCGAATCTGTTGCCACGGCAATGGTGTTTGCGATGCCAATTCTCACAATCTACTTCAAAGACGAGATCGGGATGAGTCTCGCGCAAGTCGGACTCAGCCAAGCTGCTTTCACCATCCCCCTGCTATTACTCAACGTTGTGAGCGGCTGGATCGCTGATACGTTTAGTCGGCGCTGGTGTAACTTTTTTGGCGATGCACTTGAAGTTGTCGGGTTTTTAGTCTATGCGTGCGCCACCAGTTTCTGGCAAATAGTCGGCGCAGAGGTATTGCTCGGTATCGGAGTCGCATGTAGCACCGGTGCTGATACGGCACTTTTCAAAGCATATACCGACCGACTGAAAATCAGCTATGAACGTGTATCTGCTCAGACCAATGAGTGGCGGACACTGGGCGAGATGTGCGCGGTCGGAGTCGGTGGCGTGGTCGGGGCGTACAACCCCCGACTTGCTATCGGTCTATCGGCGGCAAGCTGCGCCGTCGGCGCAGTACTATCATATCTTGTCATCGAAGATGGAGAGCGACGTGCGAGACCGAAGGGCACATTCGTCGCGATACTACGGCACGCCGTCGCCGACATGGTGCGTATCACCCGCTACAGCCTCCACGGTCACGCGCCATTGGCCTGGCGGGTTATCGGCTATGCAGTGGGTCGCAATGTCACGCATGCGTTGATATGGATGCTGACACCGTTGCTCGTGCTCGCTGGAGTCCCTGCCCAGATCATCGGTATTGGCTGGATGCTCAATCTCGCTGCGGTGTGGCTGGGGTCGCGGGTCGCACGCCGCGCTAGCCTCGCGCTCACCGATGCCCAACGCTACGGCGTAGCTCTCGTGGTATTTGTTATCGCCGCAGGCGGTTTGTCGATCAATGTATCCCTGGTGACGATCGGTCTATATGCGGGTTATGGCTTCATACGAGGCTGGATCGCATCAGTCATGCCGCCAATGGTACAAATGCATACACCTGCCGATATGCAGTCTACTGTCATGAGCGTCAGCGGGACGATCGGCAATCTGATCTATATACCGCTGGTGTGGGGCTTTAGCGCACTAGGCGATTGGTCACCACAGTGGTCAGTCCTCGCAAATCTCGTGCTATTTGCCCCGATCATGATGCTGATCACCCGCAAACTCTCCATCAATGAAAGGAAGTGATGCCACCCCGCCGCAGTCACGCGGCGGGGTTTTCCTGTCTCGCTGAACTAACTATCTCATTTTTCTATGCGCGAACCATATATTCTCCATCACCGATCGGGCGTGGTGAATATAAAGTTTATTGAGATGATGCGCGTTTGTGGACTGAGATACGTCTCGAGATATATGGAGATATTATTGGGTTTTGATCTGTTTGTACGTTGCCTTTACGCTCGGGCGCCAGCCGGTGATAGCTTCGGCGTCAAATTGATTGATGACACCGCCGGTGATCTCGGAGATGCTGACGAGTGCGGGGTTGTACGGTGCCATCATGCGATAAAATCGCAGATCGAGATCGGATATGTGATGGCGGCCAGGATAGGCGTGCTTGAATTTGTCGAGGGCGACCTCATCGAAATAGTTTGGTCGGCCTTTGGGCGCACAGTACGCCTCAGCTTTCAGTCCCATACGGAGGATGATCTTCCGTACATCGCCAAGGGTCAGGGGAGCAGAGCCCGTGACCAGCGTATACATCTTGTTTTTCGTCGTGATGAAGACACTAGCCTGAGCGCTACGACCCGCCGGTACACCCCTTACCAGCACTTTCTCTATATCGACCGCCACCCCGAAGCTATCCTTCGCCATCTCCTCCAGCGCAATATCGTCGAAAATCTCGCTATTCATATCTGTAGATTACTATAGCATAATTTTTTGAAAAAAGTATTGACATAATTATGTTTATAGTCTATAATAAGAATAAGGTTCGCTGCACCTTGTCCTATTTGGGCAAACACAGTGGTTGCGAACCAGTTTAAGGTTGACGTCACAAACTTGAGCCATCATAGACGTCAAGCGATCCTCCTAGATGGCCACACCGATGCCGGCGAGCTCTGTCTCGCCCTAAAGCGAGCATCCCGCCGGCATCGGTTTTTTCAAGCGCCACCACTAGGTGGTTTTTTTGTTTTCATCATTCATCTTTCTTCCTTCTTCTTTCTCTCATCTTGTATACTTAAACCAATGGAGTTTACACGTAGGTACAAAGCGCTCAACGCAGCGCAAAAGGAGGCCGTCGATACCATCGATGGTCCCGTCATGGTCGTGGCGGGGCCAGGGACGGGCAAGACCGAGCTGCTCAGTGTGCGTGTCGCCAATATCCTGGACAAAACTGACGCGCTGCCAAGCAATATCTTGTGCCTGACATTTACCGATAGCGGCGCGGTCGCCATGCGCGAGCGCTTGGCTGGGCTGATCGGACCCGAAGCCTACAAAGTCGCCATCCATACGTTTCATAGTTTTGGTACCGAAATCATCAACCAGTTTGGCGAGTATTTTTACCATGGCGCACATTTTCGTCCAGCCGATGAGCTGAGCAGCTACGAGATCCTGAGCGAACTGCTCGAAAAATTACCACACGACAACCCGCTCGCGAGCACAATGAACGGTCAGTTCACCCACCTGCGCGATCTGCAGAGCGCCATATCTGATCTCAAAAAATCTGGTCTCACGCCTGACGAAGTCGGCATGATACTCGACCGCAATGATGCATTTGCCGAGTGGCTACAGCCGCGGCTGCAACCAGTTTTCGGTGAGCGCCTCAGCAAAAAGTTATTTCCTGCGATCGAAGCACTCGCCGACGAGATACATAATTACGACGAAGACCCGCTCAATCTCATCGGCTACAAACCGCTCTGCCGCGTAATATGGGAAAGTCTACAGGCGGCCGTGGATGAAAGTATCGTCGACTCAACGACCAAACCGCTCAGTGCATGGAAAAAATCGTACCTGGCTAAAAACGCCCATGACGACGTGATCCTACGTGATGCGCGCATCTCTCCAAAGCTACGCGCGGCATCTCAGATCTACTATGAATATCTGGTCGCCATGCAGTCGCATGAGCTCTATGATTTTGACGACATGATCTTGCGTGTCGTCCACGCAATGGAAGTCTTTACCGAGCTACGAAGCGATCTGCAAGAAACCTATCAATACATCCTCGTCGATGAGTTTCAAGACACCAACGATGCTCAAATGCGGCTCATTTGGAATCTGACGAATAACCCCGCCAGCGAGGGACGGCCAAACCTCATGGTTGTCGGCGACGATGATCAGGCTATCTATCGTTTCCAGGGTGCGACCATGAGCAATATCCTGGACTTTACGAGTCGCTACTGGGACGTCGCCGTCATCACACTGACTGACAATTATCGCTCGCGTGCCGACATATTGCAGCTGGCTCGTGCGGTGATAGTACAGGGGAGCGAACGGCTCGAAACGAGCCTGGGTATCGATAAAACATTGACAGCACACTACGATGTGACCGCGACTAATAGCATATCACCACTCAGGACAAACGCCCGAGCGCTTGTTGATGAACCCGTGTCTTACTCGGGCTTGGCCGGGAAGGCCAATTGTCCTTCGGGCGATATGCCATCAGTCGCTTTCAACACATATGCGTCCGAGCACGAAGCCCGCCACGCACTCGCTCGGCAGATCGCGGCTGATTACCGCACGGATTCATCGGCCAGCCGCGCCGTCATCGCCCGCAATCATCGCCAGCTCGCCGCACTCATCCCGCACCTGCAAGCCATCGGCATCCCGCTGCGCTATGAACGCCAAGACAATGTACTAGATAGTGAACCAGTCCAGCAACTGGAGCTCGTCGGGCGCATCGTCCAGTACATCGCTGAGCAACGTTTCGACGATGCCAACGCACTCCTCCCTGAGCTGCTCGCCCATCCCGCGTGGGGTGTATCGGCGATGGATGTCTGGCGGCTCAGCCTGCGCGCTCATCGCGATCACATCTACTGGCTCGAGGCGATGCTGACGAGCGACGGGACGCTCCGGCAGATCGCCGAATGGCTCATCGTCGCTTCGCATTATGCAAAAAACGAGCCGCTCGAATACATGATCGATCACCTGTTTGGTGTCATTGAAGCACAATTGAGCGACGACGCTCGAGACGAAAGTACATCTGATACAACTCCATCCCAGGAGGAATTTGTCTCGCCATACCGCGCCTATTTCTTTCCGCATGAGAGTCTCGATACCCAGCCAGGGCGCTACCTCGCATGGCTCGATGCCCTGCAACGCATCCGCACGAGCTTGCGCGAATTTCGTCCCGGTGATGTCTTGCAGCTCATCGACATGATCGAGTTTTTGGATCTACACCGCGAGATGGAACTAGCGATCCATGGACGAGGCGAGGTCGAGCACGATGAGTCGGCCGTCACATTGCTCACCGCACACAAGAGCAAAGGCCTCGAGTTTGATGCGGTCTACATCACCGACGCGATCGAATCGATTTGGGGCAGTAGTGCCCGCACGCGCGCCCGCTTGATCCAATTTCCGTCCAATCTGCCACTCGCTCCAGCTGGCGACAGTGATGACGAACGCCTCCGCCTGCTCTACGTCGCACTGACGCGGGCGCGTGATCAGCTGTCGTTGTGGTCAGGGCGGGTAAGTGACGGCGGCAAAGATCTCCTGCCGGTCGGGTCGATCCCGACTGATTGCGTGACGATGACCAGCCATGAGGCGTTGCCGCATCTCGAGCAGATCGCCGCTGCTGAGCACGATTGGCGAACGCCGCTTTTCGATGTCGCCTCAGCGACAAAAGACCAGGCGCTCCGGCCAACCCTCGATCACTACAAACTGAGTGCCACCCACCTCAATCATTTTCTCGATGTCTCGCGCGGCGGTCCGCAGCTATTTTTGCTACACAATCTCCTGCGGTTTCCGCAGATGATGGGGGTCAGTGCTGCCTACGGCTCGGCTATCCATACGACATTGCAACGGGCACATGCTCATCTCGCCTCGACGGGTAAACGACGCCCGGTCGAGGATGTCCTCCATGACTACGAGGAGCATCTCAGGCGTCATCAGCTATCTGATACTGATTTTGGCAGACAACTGCAGCGCGGCTCGCAGGTCCTGACGGCATTTCTTACTCAGCGATATGACAGCTTCACGCCGCATCAGCTCGTCGAACGTGATTTTCGCACCGAGTCGATCCTCGTCGGCGAGGCGCTGATCACTGGCGCGATCGACCTCATCGATATCGATCACGATGAAAAGACGATATTTATCACGGATTATAAGACCGGTTCTGCTGTACGAACATGGCAGGGTAAAACAGACTACGAAAAGATCAAACTGCACCACTATGAGCAGCAGCTCATGATGTACCGGTTGCTCATCGAAAATTCCCGTCAATTTCGCGACTACGCCGTCACCGGCGCCCGGGTCGAGTTCGTCGAACCAGATGAAAAAGACGAGGTCATACTACTGGACTATGTCTACGACGAGGCGAAAATGGCTGAGTTTCGCCGTCTGATCGATGCGGTCTGGGGGCGTATCCAGAAGCTTGATTTTGATCTCGATGATGACTATGAGGCGAGTATCAAAGGCATCGTGGCATTTGAGCATGATTTGCTAGAATCGTGATTTTACGTTTTATATAATTACAAAGGTCTAGCAAACCATAGGTTTGCCTATACCTGACACTTTGTGCCGACAAAGTGTCGCAAAACTCCTGGGCGGCTTCAGCTATATCGGGTGCCTCACCGTCTCATGACAGGTCACGCCAAGACCTCCGTCGAACTCCGGCCCATTTGTATTTATTTTAGATGATGACAAATGGGTTTAGTTGGCGTGAATCATCCCTGTCATGATCCAGCTCGTCACTCGACATACCTTGCAGATGCCCAGACCCGATTCGCCTACTGGCGAAAACCTGCGGTTGGCTTAGCTGCATAACACTGTAATTCAGTGCGGTTCACGTCGCTCTCGACGTACTCTGCGACGTATGTTATCAGGCGCACAATCTCACAAAACCGAGGACTGTTTGAACGGAGTTATAAGCGCCAATGGCGCTTATAACGAAGAGAGTTCCGCAGGTGATTGTACGCCCTAACCAACATCGGCCAGAGTACCAAGGAGCCGCGACTTGGCTTTTTTGCTTCTTTTTGTGCTAAGACAAAAAGAAGGCGCTGCTTCTGGCGCTCCAGAAGATGATAGTTCTTGCGTCACAAGAACCAAAAAACCATTGACTCTCATCTCAAAAAATGTTATCTTAGTAACCAACTGCAGGGAAGTTGACACGTGATCCACCCGGATCGCCGCGCTTCTCACGCGCAGATCGTACATGAAGGAAGTGGCTCAGTTGGCGAAGTGCAACGTCTGCAAGGACACCAAGGTCTGCCAGGGCTGCAAGGGCCGCAACCAGAAGTGCTCATGTGGCACCTGGGATGCGCTCGCCGGTGTGAACCGCGGTGGCGGGAAATGCCAAGCCTGCAAGTGACCAACCGCCGGCGTCAGTCGGTCCCGCCTGTTTAGCTCAGAATGGCAGAGCACCCACGTTCTAAGTGGGAGGACGCCGCCTCGAAAACGGCAACAGGCTCTAGGACAGGTGCTGTATCGCGTCTCATACACGACGCAGCACGTGTCCGCACGACCTGCTCGGGTTCGCCTAGAGCGGGGGTCTCGTTGGGGAGAGCGAGACCGAGGGTGCGGCGGGGTGAGCAGAAGCTCCGCCGCACCCGACCAAACTTCCTTTATCACAACCCAAAGACTGAACGGTGGGAAAGGTTTTTCCTGATTTTCTGCTCACGCAGAATCTCAAGGCAATCCCAGGCTCTTCACTGAGCGTTCTCACCGTTCACCATACCACCGAGGCGGGGCTGCGACCACCTGCGCGCCCCGTCTCGGTGCCTTACATACGACGATATTACATCACTGCGTTAAACGGCGCGCGTGGAAAGTGATATGTCGTCGCATGAGGTTGTGCCAGAGTAGTGACCGAGCTCACCGATGACTATCGGAATGAGCGTGAGGAGCTACTCTGGCACGACCAGACCTTGAGCCTGCATCCACGCAGGCTCTTTTCAATTGGAACTTTTTCCGCTTTCCGCTTAAGCGAGCACGGCTCGCGCCACCATCTCCCACCTACTATCTACCATCTACCAATAAATGCTATACTATACCCCTGTTATGAACGTCTGGAATACGCTACCGCGACCATTTTTTGTCCTCGCCCCGATGGAGGCGGTGACCGACGTGGTATTTCGTCATGTCATCGCACGCGCTGCGCCGCCAGACCTCTACTACAGTGAATTTACCAATGCAACAGGCTGGGTGCATGCAGGTGAGAAAGCCATTCGTGGCCGCCTAGTCAAAACTGATGACGAAAAACCCATCATCGCTCAGATATGGGGCGGTGAGCCAGGTGATATGGAAGCGCTTGCACGACATTGCAAAAAACTCGGTTATGACGGTATCGATATCAATATGGGCTGCCCCGCCAAATCCGCGGTGAAATCGGGCGGCGCCGCACTTATCCGCCAACCCGACCTCGCGATCGCGGCGATCAAGGCAGCAAAATCGGCCGGTCTACCAGTCAGCGTCAAGACGCGTCTCGGCTATAGTCGTACTGATGAGTGGCGTGACTGGCTCACGCTCCTACTCCAACAAGACATCGCGGCGTTGACGATACATCTTCGCAGTAAAAAAGAGATGAGCAAAGTACCCGCCCACTGGGAACTCATGCCAGACATCGTGAAACTACGTGATGAAATAGCTTCACAGACTCTCATCGTCGGCAATGGCGACGTGCGCGATCGGACCCACGGACTAGAATTAGTCGAGCGATACGGTTGCGATGGTATCATGATCGGCAGGGGAGTGTTTACTGATCCATTTGCATTTGCGAAGCAAATTAGCGATGAGCAATTATCAATTTGCGATAAATTAGCAATTGGCAATGATCAAATTAATTGTAAATCGCAAACTGCAAATTTATTGCCAGTCGCTCATCGCCAATTGCTCATTGGGCTCCTTCAGTACCACCTCGACCTCTACGATCAATATTCCACACAAACTCTGCGGCCCTACGACACACTCAAACGGTTTTTTAAGATCTATATCCGTGATTTTGACGGCGCGAGTGAATTACGTGAGAAATTGATGCATACCACTTCGACGAACGAAGTAAGAACTATCATTGACGAGATCGAAGCATAGGCGTTAAATAATAGATGATGGCACTCAAACTGGGAAGGAGCAGTCGTGGATCACCGTGTGAGGTCATCATGAGGCGGTCGGCTCGGGGAGAGAACGGGTGGCAACACCCACTACCTGCGATACGACGACCGTAACTGGCGTACGTATTCAGGCAAGCCCTCGAGCCACCGTCCGCCTCTCACAAAAGTCCTGCCAGGTCCGCATCGATGCGGAGACCGACAGGACTTTTTCCTTCTATAGATTAAACTCACGCCCCCTCAATCCTAAAAATGACCATACCAAGCTGTATATTCACCACGCCCGATCGGTGATGGTAAATATACAGTAGAGCGCGGTCATACAGCACAGCCATACGTGCGTTTTATTTAATGTGAATAGTAAATAAGAGCTATGGATAGTGCGTCGATAAAAAACCGACAACTGTCATAGCCTCATAAGCAATCGCTGCGAACCATCAGTCAGAGCCATGAGCGTCGCAATCGTGATCATGACCCGCGCCACGACAAAACGTTCTCGATCAAGATCCTGCGAGGGTAACGGAAATAGTGTCGCAGCAAGTTGTTTGGAACGCCAGATATCATAGCCAAATGCCTGCATGTCATCATGATCCGCGGCGAAACGATTAGAGGCAAGTGTCGTATCCGGGACGAAATTGATGATAAGTAATACTTCTTGATGATTGCCTTCAAGCACTGAGACGCTGCCAGGCGCTTTTGACTCAAGCACATCGAGTACTTTGTCACGACCCGCAAAATAATCAGCAGATCTACTCCTGAGGACAAGCCCTGCGCCCATGACGCGCAGGTAGTGATCACGGTTAAACTGGCCATCGAGGATCGCTTTGACCAGGCGCTTGTGATCCTCGACAAGTTTGGGATCGGTCATACACTGCAGCACATGCTCGATACCATCGATCGCACCACACCCAACACCCTCATCGCGTTCGGTATTGTCGCGATGCCCGCCAGGCGAGAGTCCGAGACGGACGAAAGATTCGATCATAACCTCAGCATCGTTATAAAATGTACCTCGGGTGAGATCATCCTTATCTACTCCTAGACGATAGGCCAACGCCGCACCTGGCGCGCCGCCAGGAACCTGTGCTCCAAGATTGGACTCGTCGAGTGTGGGGTCATGTCGACCATCAATACACCGCGTCTTGGCACCAGCGTGCATAGGGACGTAGTAGTTGTCGAGGTCACGTACGATAGCAGCACTATCGACAAATACGTGCTCAGCCGACACTTTGCCGGGCCATTTTTTGTCCGATAACCGTCCGAGATTGATAATCTGGCTCATATCCCACCCAAATTTATTTATGCCGCTTTATGTTCTAGTTTTCGCAATCTACCGTCATGATCATCAAGACGTACATCATGATGCTGCAAGGATTCGCCAACTGCGTTCAAAATCTCGTCGAGTTTTTCGTCTTGCTCGTCGAGGCGAGATTTCACTTCGGCTATGTCAGATTTCACTTCGGCTATGTTCGACGACGTCGCCATATCTTCAAGCTGCAACGTAAGCTGCTGACTAATCGTAGCCTCGATAAATTGTTTGAGATCGGCGATGTCATCTGATGTCATAGTACTACTATACTCCTAGCGTTTACGACGACGCAAGCCAGCCACTTTGAGCCGGACGGCGTGACGGTCGATCTCCGCCTTGGCTTTTTCGAGCTCGGCAAGGTCTCTGACACTCTCGCGCAGCTTCGTCGCGCGGTCGAGGGCGGCGCGAGCCTCCTCTTCGATAATATCATCAGCCGTATCAGCTTCGTCGACAAGGATACGGATGCGAGTCGGGCTAACTTCGACCATACCTCCATAGGTTGCAAAATGCTCCATCTGGTCATCTGAGTCGCCTTTTTTGTCGCGAATCGAGATGACACCGTTGACGGCAAGTGTGACGATACGCTCGTGGCCCGGCATGACCGCGATCACGCCATCAGATGTTGGGATAAGTACCTCGTAGACATCGTCGTCAACTTTGACACCATCGAGGGTGATAAGCTCGAGTTTCATAGCGTATCTCCTTTGGAGATGTGAGGCATGAGAAATGAGGCATGAGTCATGAGCGAGAACTCCTTTGTTTGGTTGCGCGGATAAGACCTGTTAATATTTTGTGTACCTTAATCGATTGCGTACTTACTAATTTAAAATCATCTAGGATCATATAGCCCACATCACGACTTATCATCAAATGACTTTGGAGTTCTGTAAGTGAGCCAAGAGACATCGTGTAAAAGTGTTCACGATCAGCAGATGTTTTACGACTAAATCCTTCGGCAATATTCGCGCTCACAGATGTGGCAGCTCTTCTAATTTGCGAGGTCAGCGCAAACGTTTCTTCTTTGGGGAAATGCTTGGTAGCTTTATATATCATGACGGCAAGAGCGTGAGCTTCACGCCATGCATCTAAATCAGTAAACGATTTTATAGTTTCTGCCTCCTGACTCATGCCTCATAACTCCTGATATACATACTACTTACTACTCTTTGCGTCCTCTATGCCACCGATCATATAGAATGCACCTTCAGGTTTGTCGTCATGTTTACCATCGATGATCTCGCGGAAGCCTTTGATCGTGTCGGCAAGTTTTACGTACTGGCCAGGGTTGCCAGTGAATTGCTCGGCAACGAAGAATGGCTGCGAGAAGAAGCGCTGCATCTTGCGGGCGCGGTTGACGGTCAGGCGGTCTTCGTCTGAGAGCTCTTCCATACCCATGATCGCGATGATGTCCTGAAGGTCTTTGTAGCGCTGCAAGACTCGCTGGACTTCACGCGCAACCGTATAGTGCTCCTCGCCGACAATCTCTGGGTCGAGGATGGTACTGCTCGAGTCGAGCGGGTCAACCGCAGGGTAGATACCGATCTCGGTCAGCGCACGGTTGAGCACGATGGTCGAGTCTAGGTGAGCAAACGTCGCCGCCGGCGCTGGGTCAGTCAAGTCATCGGCTGGCACATAGACGGCTTGGACAGAGGTGACTGAACCTTTTTTGGTGCTGGTGATACGCTCTTGGAGCGCGCCCATTTCTTGCTGGAGGTTTGGCTGATAGCCCACTGCTGATGGCAAGCGGCCGAGAAGTGCTGACACCTCAGAACCTGCCTGAGTGAAACGGAAGATATTGTCGATAAACAACAGCACATCTTTGCCTTCATCACGAAATGCTTCTGCCATCGTAAGGCCAGTTAGCGCCACGCGTAGACGCGCCCCTGGTGGTTCGTTCATCTGCCCAAAGACGAGTGAGGTCTTGTCGAGCACACCGGACTCTTCCATCTCGTTGTAGAGGTCGTTACCCTCGCGGGTACGCTCACCGACACCAGCAAAAACGGAGTTGCCGGAGTGGAATTTGGCGATGTTGTTGATCAGCTCGGTGATAAGCACCGTCTTGCCGACACCGGCGCCACCAAACAGGCCAACCTTGCCACCTTTGGTGATCGGCGCGATGAGGTCGATGACTTTGATACCCGTCTCAAGGATCTCCGTCTTACCTGACTGATCAGTCAGGGCAGGCGGGGTTTTGTGAATTGGCTGCAGTGTCGGGTTTTTGAGATTTGGTTTGCCGTCAATCGCTTCACCGATAACATTGAACATGCGTCCGCTCGTGTCTTTGCCGACTGGTACGCTGATCGGCGCGCCCGTCGCGACTACTTCGGCACCACGAGCAAGCCCGTCGGTGCTACTAAGCGCCACTGTACGCACGCTCGTGTCGCTGAGGTGCTGGGCGACCTCAAGGACGAGTTTTTGACCCTCGTGTTGCACCTCGATCGCATCATATATCGCCGGCAACGCGCCTTTGGCGAACTCGACGTCGACGACCACGCCGACGACCTGGATAATTTTACCTGTGTTTTTAGTCATGATTCTTCTCCTTCTTTTCTCCTCATTGCTTCAAGTTCTGCCATATCGCGTTCTTCATCAACAAGTGATGCATACTGTGAAGCGAAATCAAACAAATCTGCTTCTTCTTGTGGCGTAAGCACTATACCTCTCTCTTCAAGTGCTCGTCGTATAGCTTGCCAGTCAGAGCGAACATACAGTAGCGCCTCATTTGACCCGTCCTCAACCCAAGGATCGGCGTTTTCATCATAGAGACTATCTTTAACCACCCCACGCATGTAAGAGGCATTGACATTGCCGGCAAGGGGGAAGGCGTTTTCCATAAGCGCCTGGCTCATTTCATCGCCTCCACGCCAGCGCTGATCTCAGATAATTCCTGTGTGATTGCGCTTTGGCGAACTTTGTTCATCTCGAGCGTCAGGTCATCGATCAGATCGGTCGCGTTATCCGTCGCGTTTTTCATCGCCATGCGGCGCATGCTGTGCTCGGACGCTTTGGCATCGAGAACGGCCTGGTAGAGCTGTGATTCGAGCAGGCGAATCACCGCGCCTTCAAGCACTTCCTCGAGGCTCGGCTCAAAGTACGACTGCTGGATATCACGCGATACCTCAGTTGTCTCAAATGACGCGGGTAGCAGCGGGATGGTCGCTGCAGTCTGCGTGAAGCTATTGACGAACTCCGTCGTGATGATCGAGACTTCATCGACTATTCCGTCAATATAACGATCGACCGCGGCCACGAGGATCGGGCGCATATCGGCAGCCGTCAGGTTCTCAGGCAGACCGGCGTAGACACCAGTGACTTCGAGGTCTTTGATCTTTGCGGCAAACTGCGCGCCCTTTTTGCCCACCGCGAGCACTTCGGTTTTCACCCCATTTTTGCGATCTGCCTCGAGGAGTGCAATGAGCTGTTTGATGGCATTGGCGTTGAATGACCCGGCGAGGCCGCGATCACTGGTGATGATGATCGCAAGGCGTGCTTTTACAGGGCGCTGTTTGAAAAATACTGAGCCTTGGACGTCGAGCTTTTGGCCGAGTTGTGTCAATATTTCACGCGCTGCAGCAGAGTAGGGCAAAGACGCTTTGGTCGCATCCTGGGCACGTCGAAGCTTGCTCGCCGCGACGAGCTCCATCGCCTTAGTGATCTGTTTGTTGGATTTGACAGATCGGATACGGCTCTTAAGCTGACGCGTACTAGCCATTATTCTCCCCTATGCCTATCATATTGCGTAGCATTGTACGCACTCGCGCATCCAACTCATCTTTTGGCATATCAGGATGTGCAGATACGAGATCAACGATCAAAGCAGATGTTAGTGCGATATCTCTTTCAATTCTATCTCGCTCATTTGCAGCAGCCCATGCTTGCCCCTCGGGAGTCCCCCGAAAACCGTCGTCATCAATACTCATGAACGAAACCCTTTCATGACCTTCTCGGCGGCTTTTTCGATGAGAGCTATCATCTTGTCATCAGGCTTGTCGCCTTTGTTTAGTTCGGCCATGTCTTTTTTGTGGTCGCTCCCGAGAGCGGTGAGCAGGGCGTCGCGGGCATCGTTGACTTTTTCGATCGGTACGTCGTCAAAATGACCTTTGTCAGCGACGAGCAAGACAGCCGTCTGCTCCCAGACGCTTTTCGGCTGGTACTGCGGCTGCTTGAGCAGCTCTGTCAGGCGAACACCACGGTTCAGACGAGCCTGTGTGTCTTTGTCGAGATCGCTTCCGAACTGCGCAAATGCCGCCAGTTCGCGGTACTGCGCGAGACTAAGGCGAAGGTTACCCGAAACTGATTTGACCGCTTTGGTCTGGGCCGAACCACCGACACGCGAGACCGAGAGACCGACCGAGATAGCCGGGCGGATACCCTGATAAAACAGATCGGTTTCGAGGAAGATTTGACCATCGGTGATCGAGATGACATTGGTCGGGATGTAGGCAGAGATATCGCCCGCCTGCGTCTCGATGATAGGGAGTGCCGTCAGGCTACCTCCACCGAGATCATCGCTCAGTTTGGCAGCACGCTCCAGCAAGCGAGAGTGAAGATAAAAGACATCGCCTGGGTATGCCTCGCGACCTGGTGGACGGCGGAGCAGAAGTGACATCTGGCGGTAGGCGGCGGCGTGCTTGGTCAGGTCGTCATGGATGATGAGCGCGTGCTCGCTGTTGTCACGGAAATATTCACCCATGGCGGTACCGGCATACGGCGCGAGATAGAGCAGCGACGCTGGGTCACTCGGGCCAGTCGCAACGACGATCGTCTGATCCATGACGCCTTCTTGCTCAAGACGGTCGACGAGGCGAGCGATCTTGCTCAGTTTTTGACCGATCGCGACATAGACGTTGACGACGCCCGTCTTTTGGCGACCTTGGTTGATCATGGTATCGAGTGCGATCGCGGTCTTACCAGTCTGGCGGTCACCGATGATCAGCTCACGCTGCCCACGGCCGATCGGCACCATCGTGTCGATGGCGAGCAAGCCTGTCATCAGTGGTTCGGCTACCTTTTTGCGGCCCATCACGCCGATTGCTGGGCGCTCGATACGGCCAGTTGCTTTCGCCTTGATCGCGCCTTTGCCATCAAGCGGACGACCGAGCGGATCGACCACGCGGCCGAGTAGTTCGCGTCCGACAGGTACTTCGAGAACTTTGCCGGTACGCGAGACGCTGTCGCCAGCTTTCACTAGTGTATCGTCGCCGAGAAGTACCGCGCCGATCTCGTCTTCCATGAGGTTGAGCACGAATGCTTCCACGCCGCCGTGTGCCGTTTCGATAGTCACGACTTCGGCGTAGCCTGCCGAACTGAGGCCGTAAATCCACGCGACACCGTCGCCAATACGCGTCACGACGCCTGATTGTTTCATGTCGGCCGTCGTCTGCAAGTTGGCGATCGCGCCGGCCAGTTCTTTACTCAGTGTTGCAACATCTATACTCATATATCTCCTTTAGCTTGTCCTAAGTAGCTTTAGCTGCGTCCGCAGCGACGCGTCGAGCAATGTCTCGGGCGTTTTGATGATAATCCCACCGATCAGGTCGGCGTCGATGTGTTCACGAAGGGTCGTCGCAGCACCACCAACAGATGAGATAATGCGCTCACGCATCGACTCATCTATCGGCCGCGCGGTCGTCACATCGATGATCACCGTACCGCGACGAGCCAGCGCCGCCTCGAGATCCGCGAGATAGCGGTCAGCCTGACTTGTCAATTTGTGGTCGACGAGATAGGCAGCGAGCTGCTGCATGACCTCACTCGTCGACTCGCCATCGACAAGGCGCTGAGCGAGATGATCAGTGACGCGGCGGCGACTCAGCATACTACTTCGCCTCCTTGAGTGCTGCCTCGATAAGACGTTTGTCGGTCGCGCTGTCCATCTTTTCGCGCAAAATCTTCTCGGTCGCATCAGTCACAAGACCAAGCATCTCACGACGAAGTGCGGCGCGAGATTTCTCGATGTCCTGCGAGAGACGGGCTTCGGCGCTCGCGATCACGTGCTCCGCCTTCTTTTGCGCTTTGGCTTCAGTTTCTTCAGCTAGTTTGCTCGCTTCTTTGTGGGCTAGGGCGACGATGTCGGCGGCTTCTTTTTTGGCTTCAGCGAGTATCTCAGCCGTCTTTTCGTTGGCACGCGCCAGCTCATCGGCCGTTTTACGTGCGTTGTCGATGCTCTCGATCACCGCCTGGCGGCGATTCTCAAGCGTCTCGACAAGCTTGCCATAGACGAACTTGCGCAGCAGCAACAGTACGAGCACAAAGGTGATCAGCTGGAACAAAAATCCCTGCAAATTGATCCCCAGCGCCGCGATACCGCCCGCCGCTTCCTCGCCATGCGCCGCCGCCTCAGCAAATTGTGTTACAAATCCTGTCATTATCTTTTCCTTTCAACAAGTAGTGAAACGGGTTGGGCTGATGTGTGCAGTTTGGACGGAAAATTGAGAACCGCAAACGAGACGTACTGGCAGGTACGTTGAGTGCGGATCGCAGATTTTACGCCAAAATGTGCCATCAGCTCAGGCCGCTCTAGCTTGTCGTAAAGACGATTAGAAGTACAAAGGCAAGCACTGCGTCGACAAGACCGGCCATGATAAATGCCGTCGATAGGACTTTGCCTTGTGCTTCCGGGTTGCGGCCAACTGATTTGACGGCGCTGGCACCGATGAGGCCGACACCGATAGCTGGACCGATGGCGCCAAATGCAATGGTCAGACCTTTGATGAGTTCTGGACTTGCTTCCATAATGTTATATCTCCTTATTATTTACTTATGCTTTACTTTCACCCGCTTGCGTGATAGGCACGTCAGAGTGACTGGATTCATCGTGGTCTTCGCTGTGGGTCGCGATGCCGAGATAGACCATGCTCAGCATCATAAACAGGTAGGCTTGGATACACCCAAAGAATATCTCGAGCAGATAGATCGGAAATGTCGCCGCCCAGCCAAAATTGCCAGCCAGCGCACCGACGACATGGATCAACACCTCGCCCGCGTAGATGACACCGAAAAGCCGCATGCTGAGCGTCATGATACGGATAAATTCACCCATCACCTCAATGAGCCCAATAAACATATTCATGGGGTTCAGGGGTTTATTCGTAAAGTAGTGTTGGAGGTGTTTTTTGATGCCGAGCTCACGGATCGCCACGACTTGAATCGTGCCAATCGTGAGGATAGCCATGGCCAGTGTCGCGTTGAGATCGGCTGTAAAGGCGCGAAGTAGCGGTATGGTTTCGCCACCGTTCGACACGTTGACCGTGCCGACTCCTGGTACAAGCGAAAAGAGGTTGGAAAACAATATGAAGATAAACAGCGTGCCAAGTAGCGGCATAAAACGGATCGCTTTGGCCCGACTACCGAGGTTATCTTCACCAAGCTGCAAGATAAATTCGATGATCGACTCGATCGCGAAGGCAAATTTGGAGTTCGGCCTGGTCTCACTGCGCCGTGCGGCCGCGGTGAAAAGTACAAGGACGAGCACCGCCATGAGCAGGCCATACACCATCGAGTTGGTGATATGAAGTCCGGCGATATCAAATACCGGCTCCGCCGCAAGCGGTACACCAGTACTGGCGACGTGCATAAGTACGGTTGACATCAATCCCGCGCCCCTGTCGCATTACCACATGAAATAAAAGACTTTGATCGTACTAGCATTACTGTATCTAGTGTAACAGGGAAAATATCACTCTGCAACTCTCATACTGAACCCCGTGTCATTGTAGCGTCATCGTTGTCCCACCCACCGCCGACTGAAAATACGTGTCATGCGAGACATAGAGAATCGAGCCGCGATAGGCAGCAAGCGCCGTCTCCAGCTCTTCGATACTTGGTAGGTCGAGGTGATTGGTAGGCTCATCGAGCACCAATAGGTTGGGTCGCTCAGCCATCATCGCGATGATCTGTAACCGCGCTTTTTGACCGCCACTCAAGTGCCGCACCAGTGTCGTTGCATCGGCGATAGTAAACAGGTAGTGATCGAGCAGCTGACGAATCATCGTATCGGTAATCGTCAGTCGACGCGTCAGATAGATCGACTCGATCGCGTGCTGGAGCGTCATATCAAACAGGTCAGAACCGACCTCTTGCTCATAGACACCGATGACCACTTTACTATCGACATCGATTGTGCCAGCAAAACACCTCGGCAGCGGCAGGCGGGTGACAGCGAGCGGGGCAGCGCCCACTTTTGGTGGATGTTCTACGGACACAAAAGCAGGGGCGGACTCGCTGACAGGGCCCGCATCCAGCGACCTGCGTGTCGCCGAAGGCGATGACGACGGAAGCGGGCACGCCCCAAGTAATGACTTGATGAGTGTCGTCTTGCCAGCCCCGTTGCGACCACGCAACTCGACTCGTTCGCCTTCGCGCAGCTGAAATGAGACGGAATCAAACAGAGGCGTATCACCATATCCCAGGCTGAGATCCTTTATATCGACCAGCAACCGCGCATGCCCCTCAATATCACGTACGCCGGCGATGCGAATATTTTTCGCTTTGAATTTTTTGTAGTGCTGCACAGTCTTTAAACCGAGCGAGGCAATCGAGGTCTTGTCGATCCAAAAACTTGGTTTTTCTATCTTTTCAAGCTCGGCTAACTCAGCAGCTGCGTGTTGCTCGCGGCGTTTGAACTGTTTGATCGTATCGGGGTCACGTGCTTTTTCTTTGAGGCGACGAAACTGGATGACTTTGTCACGTAAATTGGCGATCTTGTGCTGCGTGACGTCATACTCATGCATGGCGTTTTTGGTCGTACCGGCATTGTGCCTCAGGTAGTGGTCATAATTGCCATCATAGATATGGGCGTCACCATCTTTGATCTCGATGATACGATCGACACTATGCAGCACGTCACGGTCGTGTGTGATGATAAGCATTGCTTCTGATGCCGATCGCATCCAGTCGATAAACTGCTTTTTGGCGACAAAATCCATGTGGTTGGTCGGTTCATCGATCAACGCCAGGTGGGCATGCGAGTGCATGATCTTGACGACCTCGACGAGCCGCTTCTGTCCGCCACTGAGATCACCGAGGCGCCCGTGCGCTTTTGCTTCACGTATCTGCACATTTTTGAGATCTTCGACGATCAACTGTTCATTGTGGTAGTAGCCTAGCTGTGAAAAACGCTCCAGCGCATCCGAGTATTCGGCGATTGCGCGCTCGTTACTCCCCATCGTCTCAGGGTATGTCTCGATAACGTGCGAAAGGGCGGCATATTCCGGCAAATCACCGAGGATGTACTGCAAGACCGACAAATCCTCGTAGTCATGATGCTCCTGACGGCTACTGACGACACTGACGCCGTGGCGAAAGACGACATCCCCGGTGAAATCCGTATCTGTACCAGCAAGTATCCCAAGCAGCGTCGACTTGCCGACACCATTGCGCCCGATGACACCGATCTTTTCACCATCACCGATAGAAAAACGCAGGTTTTTATATAAACTCGTCGCGCCAAATGACTTCTCAGTGATGTGTATATCAGCGATCATAACAGGGGTTGATTATAGCATATGTATAGATAGCAGAGGGACAGTATATGAACTACGGTATACTAATCTTATGCCACAAAAACACAAGATCCGTCATACCGGCCCGAGCCAGCCACAGCTCTGCAGCGGGAAGCGTTGCTACAAAACCCGCCAAGAGGCCGAGACGGTGAAGACCGAGCAGGAAATTATCGACCCCGAGCTGACACTCTCTATCTATCAGTGCCTCGGCTGCGGCACCTACCATCTGACGCGCCTGCGCATTGACAAATAGCGGTAACTGATGTTATAATGATATACTATTTACTATGGACACGCCCAACACTGCATCGCTGTACGGTTCCAGAGAATTTCCTCGGTCGCCAGAGATACCTACAAAAGATATCGACGCTTCGGATATGCCCGAAGATGAGATAGAAAATGCAGCTTCACGATGCTTCAACAACATCAGAGAGATTTGGAGCGCAGAGCTCGAACCTGGCGATAAGGTAGAAAAGGCTTGCGTCGTGATACTAGAGGCCGCAGGCGTCTTGCCTGATCAGGACATGAAGATTACTATGGCGAAGAAACATATCTGTTTATCACAACAAGTCCATCACTCGCCCCATCGCGCCGGTCAGGATCGACTCGACGAGGTCAGTACCGAAAGATCGGGTCTCGACAGGGTGCGTCATCGCATACTCTATGCACTGCAACGCGCCAGTGAAGTACGGGCTCAGATCGAACCTCGAGGATTGTGGCCGTCAAATACCGAAAGTATCGTTGCACGTCTCGTCGAACTTGCGCCGTCTGATATGTCTGACTTTATCAAAGAAGTCTCCGCTCGCCTCATGCTAACATCACAGCAACTCCATAACTCGAAAGGAATAGCCCATGGCTAACTCTCCCAATCAGATCGTAGGATACCTCGGAAGAAACAGATACGAGCTCGGCGCGTGGGCTATGACGGATGAAGAAGTTACTGATGCTGTCGGGTGCATCTCCGATAGATTGGCCATCGTCGAGCTCACGACGCCCTATCTCAATGAAAAAAGCAGAGTGAGCGAAGCTATCCAGGTATTCTTCGAAGAATTTGGGTATCTGCCTCATACTGACGCCGATTCATCTGATGGAACAGCTGATCATAACAGATGGCGTGGAGATGTCGTGCATGAGCAGACGAGCGGTATCGTCGATGCTATCGCGCAGATCGATGATGCTGCGTTGAGGCACTACATGTTTCGGCTGCGTATCGCCATCGGATCAATCGATCCCCGTACATCACCCAATATGCTCCGCGGAGCTGAGGCGTTATATGCGTACACTGATACTGATGATGCGTGGGGTCGTGCAGTTCAACGAGCTGTCGCGACGGTCATGACACTGATCCACGAACAGCGCGCATCTTCACAACCAACACGTGTCGATAAACTCGCCCTGCTACCTACTGACCCAATATCGTCGATCGACGAACTCGCAACTCGCTGCACGCCCCAGCAGGCGATTGAGCTAGGGAAGGTGCTGAGTAAAGCTGATATCGGTGAAGTTACTTTCGACACACTGTGCGCACTGGTGCTCGATATGATAAGAAGTGATGATATATCGTGGCAAGATATACTATATAAACTCGAAATGGCCGTAGATCGTATTAACGATGATGGGCGTATAACATAAATCTATGACTCACCCCGACCGATCCACGAGTGGGATTAGGCATCTACACCTAGTCCCTGATCTCACACCAGAACAACGCGAGACGTCAGAAAGCCCCGCGAGGCTCGATCTAGCCCGCCCAGGCTTTCCGCGCGCACTGACAAGCACAGAGTTGACAGTATTTCAGTTGAGAGACCCTGCTGCTCGCACGACGAGGTTGCTTGACGAGGCTGTCATCCCACATTTCAACACAAATGACCTTGAGCGTAAGATCCAGGTCATCTGTTGCCATATATTACAGGCGGTCAGTATCATGGAAAACCCCAATGACACTGACTCCATGAAAGCACTTGAGCGCATCCTTAAGTCACAAATCTCGGAGAACCACGAAGATGCGAACAGGATACGAAACGATTTGACATCCCTCACAACTCTTGCTGAATCGGTCAAGCATCATGACAGTATTGTGCACGACATACTGAAAACCGCAGTCGATCTCAAAAATGAAATTGCAGAGAAGTTAGAAATGCTCAAGCGAGGCAAGCTGCAAACTCCCTATGATGTCATCACACTAACAGAACTTATCCGTAATAGATCAGATTATCCTGATGAAATCCTCATAGCTGAAGCCGTGCTACTCGTCATGATCGATTTGGTCAATACGCCGCCGTTCTAGTGATCACTAGGCGCTGACAGGTATATCGTCATGTTGACGAATGATCGTTGCCGCTAGCGCGCCCGACCCAAACATTTCTCGCGCTCGTCGCGCCGTTTCGTCGAGCAATTCCTGTGCGTGTCGTGAGTCTACCCCTACCAGCCCGGCCGAAAGTCGTATAAGCTCCCTGGCTTGTTCGACTGGTAAGCCACTTATCTCTCGTAACGCAGCTTCGAACGCTCGTCGGCGGGATCTGACATATTCTCGAGCTTCCTCGCCAGGTGTGACCCATGATAATTCGAGCATACCGGCTGTTTCTGATCGCCGACTACTCACGCCCAATTCTTGTCGCCATGTATTCGCGCGACCTTCTATGAATTTTTTGGAGGCAGTGCTATTGAGACGATGTTTACTGATATGCGAGACTACCTCATTGATACGATGCCACAACATTTCGCGGAGTAAATCATCACGCGTTTTTCCGTCTTCGTAAGGTGCACCGAACAAATCATCATAATGGAGGTGTAATTTCTCATATTCGATCATTGTGTCGACGTGACGGCCGAGCTCAAGCGCAGCAGCGTAAGGGATATGACGACCGAAAACAAATTGCCTCATACCTTCCGGTAATGACGCAAAACCTAATGCGTCGTCCAGTTGTTTGGCCTTGACTGCACCTCTTTGTTGTCTAATGAATTCCTGCTTCGATGTCCATCGACCAATTTCCAACCCCCACTGATATGCTTCAATGATTGCCATTGCCTGTCGCTCAACCGACGGTTTAGAGTGAATATTTTCTTCGAGCTGGAGATTGATGATGTCCTCAGGTGAAGAAATGGGGTGAACTTTACAATTTATCACATATTGCACATCAGGCTTTTCACTAGCTAATTCGAGGACGGCAACAGTTCGGCTATGGCCTGCAACCACAAGGTAATATGCACCATCCATCATGCGCGCATCATAGTCATCGATCGATAGCGAGCTACCCCATACACGATTAACAAAGCCGATATAGGTATCCAGATCGTCTCGCGACATCCGCGCAACGTCGATCGGGTTGATCATACCGTTTGCACCAATAGAATCTTTGAGCTTGTCACTTTCGGGATTTTTACCGCCACGCACTTGGGACAGCATGATGAGATTCTCTACTGGTACATGTCGCGTTGGGTACTCACCCAAAATAATCTCTGGTTTTGTCATTTCACCAGAAACAGGATCAACGCTTCTGTCTACCCCCACTGACATATTGTCTTTAGTATGATCTGCTCTGTAGCTTTTGACAATACATTTTGATCATGGGTTCATTAAACTAAAACGGAACATCCCGTAAACTTAGAAGTGTATAGCAACTAA
>CAYWYG010000002.1:0-58688 GCA_964462335.1 uncultured Candidatus Saccharibacteria bacterium
TAGCCCGTTCCCTACCATGAAATAAGCTAGCACAAGGCTGTCGTATTTCATGGTGCGGGATAGGGTAGTCGAAACCCTGTCTCAAGTTTGGAAAACTTGCATATTAACCGTTATACGAATCCCGCAATGTATGTATTATAACAGATTAGTTTGTCGTGATATCAGTTTCACCGATCGTGATCACGTCTCCCGGTTGGGCGGAGCCGTCGAGCAGCTTACGCGCGATGAGATTTTCGACGGTACGCTGGACCACGCGGCGCATTGGGCGAGCACCGAGGCGCGGATCGTAGCCAACCGCGGCCAACTTCGCAGCGGCGGCCGGTTCGAGCGTGACAGAGATCTTTTGCGGCGCAAGGGTTTTGTTGACACCCGTGATCATCAGATCGACAACTTTGACTAGTTCATCTTGAGTCAACGGGCGGAACAGCACGATCTCGTCGAAGCGGTTCAAAAATTCGGGACGGAACTGCTGCGTATCGATAAGTTTTCCGACAAACTGTTCTTCGACCTGTTCAAGATCATAGCCCTTGTCGATCAGTTCACGGATCGTATCGGCACCGGCATTGCTCGTTGCAATCACGATCGCGTCACGAAAACTGACATCACGGTTGTTGATATCGCGCAAGATACCTTCGTCAAGCATTTGCAGCAATGTCGTCAGTACTTTCGGGTGGGCTTTTTCTATCTCATCGAGCAGCACGACTGAAAATGGCTGTTTCATGATCTGCGCGGTGAGACTCCGCGAATCTTGCGCGCCATCGGCAATTAGACGTGCGACATCAGCCTCTCGCACATATTCGTTCAGATCAATCCGCACCAGCCTATCCTCGCCACCAAAATATACATCGGCAAGCGCTTTGCTGAGCTCGGTCTTACCAACACCAGTCGGCCCGAGAAAGAGAAATGTCCCGATTGGCCGAGACTCGTTGCGCACACCAGCACGCGCACGACGCAGTGCGTCACTCACGACACTCACCGCGCGCGTTTGATTGATCATGCGCTCATGGATCTGGTCTTCGAGTTTGAGCAGTTTTTGGCGCTCATCGTCGTTGTCGACCCGCGTGACTTTCACCCCACTGGTACTTTCGATACACTTCGCGACAGAGGCGGCCGTGATCAGGCCATTCTCCGCATAACTCGCTGCCTGCTCAAGCAACCGGACTGATTTACCAGGCTGAGCAAGATCATGCATGTAGCGTTCACTCAGCCGATAGGCTTCTTTGAGTGCCTGATACATGTAGGTTACTTTGCGTTGAAATTCCGTCACGATCAGTTGGTCTTGCATGACAAGCATCGTCTCGGCCTGACTCGCTGATGGTACCGCGACACGGTTGAGTTGCGCGGCCAGACTCGGGTTTCGCTGTGCAATTTCTAGATACCGCTGCTCATCCATCGTCAGGACCATGCGCAGACGGCCACCTTCGAGCACCGGCATGAGCGTCGAGCTGATATCGACCGAACCAGGTCGGTCTTCCATAAATAGCTGTGCATCATCGAGGCAAATGATGATATTTTTGGCGCTAAAGGCCTCGACGAGTAGATGATTGACGAGTGTCTCGAGGTCACTACGCGACTTGGCGGCGCTGATCAATGCACCGGCATCGAGACTGATAACTTGGTTGAACTTGAGATTACTCACCACAGGGCTATCAGCCGAGAGCAATGACTCAGCAAATGCCTGCACGACCGTACTTTTGCCCGAACCAAGCGGCCCTATCAGCGCGACATTTTGTTTGCCCTGACTGCCAAATGTGTCATGCATAAATGTGAGCGCATTGGCATGCGAGTCAAGCCGCACGTGCAGCAATCCGCCGCCTGCGACGCGCTCGCTAACATTCGTACCAAAACGACTGAGCAGGTTCGCGTAGCCAAAATTCCAATCGCGTGCAATCCCCCCAGTCTTTTTGGGTCGTTTGCCGTCGTCAATCAGCTGCGACAGGCGTTGGTACCACTGCGCACCATTGGTGAGATCATCTTCATCGAGCTGGAGATGCGGTAGTAATTGCGTCAGTTGCGGCTGCGTCCGACAGAGCGCCGCGACGATCATGCCACCAGTCAGTAGCTCACTATCGATCTGAGATTGAAGCGTACGAGCAGCCATGAGTACTGTCTCGGCGTCAGCCTCACTCGCTGAGCTGAGGTCTTTGATAAAATTGGGCGCGATACCAAACCGCGCCGCAAAAAACTGCCCCGAGCGCGAATGCATCGCCGCATCGGCAAGCTGCTGCGGTGAAAAATGTTCGGGTAGGTGGGCAAGCACGCCAGCATCGAGCATATCATCAAGCGCGTCACCCTTGACTGGCAGCAGCTGTTCGAGTCCATCGCGGTACCACTGCACGATCATGACCGGCAACATACCTGTCCCAATGCATGTCCATCCCAGTGAAAATCCGCGCACCAACATGACAATTCCAAGCAAGATAAGCCCTAGCCCGATGACCGTCAGTACTATGATACTACTCGGTGTAAACAACAGCGCGAATTTCGCTCGTTTGGCGCGGTCACTATGGACACGATAGGTCATCGCCATGGCAGCCACCCTGCTAACGTCATGATCAGACCGACGATCGGCGCGGCAGGCAAAAATGGCCAGATGATCAGCTGCAGACATGCCACGAGCGCAGTGAAAATGATCGTCACGATACCGGCGATCAACACGACGATCCGGACCATTGCCCCGATAAACCGCGATACTGTCCGATCGACCCAGGCACGAAATTGCACACCAATCGGGCCGCGGACCGGACCGGCTGAGATCTGCCGAAATGGCGAAAACAATGTCCGCGATATCAAATCAAACGAAAAATAATCAAACCATGACGACAGACGCGCTGCCGCTCGTGACGCTTGACGCCGCCACCCTTCGCCGTACCACCACGAAAAAAACGCCAAAAGCATAAGCGTATTATAGCACTAAACCGTGCGAGATGATCTCTGATCCCAGTGATTAACCCTTGCGAAGTTTGTGAGTTCAGCCGCCACTTGATCACCGTGCCCAAGTGGCGTCACTCGGCCATAGACCTTGCGCACCATGCCATCAGGATCAATGATAAATGTCTTGCGCAATATACCTTCACGACCGAACATCTTCTTGCCCCACGCACCATACGCGCGAATCGTCTCACCCATCGGATCACTCAGCAGTGTGAAAGAGAGGTGGTATTTAGCTTTGAATGCTCTGTGTTCGTCTGGGGTGTCCATCGAAACACCGACAACATTCACCCCATTTTGCACGAGACCATCATGCGCATCACGCAAACTGCAGGCTTCAACGGTACAACCAGGCGTATCATCTTTGGGGTAAAAATACAGCACGAGCCATTGACCACGAAATTTTGAGAGCTCATATCGTTCGCCATCATCGCCGATCAGCGAAAAACCCGGCGCAATGTATGGAATAAATTTAGTTGCCATACCTATCATTATATACCACCGAAGCCACCCTGACATTCTTGCTCCTCACCAGCTAAAGCTGGCCGTTATTTACCCCAGCAAATAAACATCCGTATATCAGTCGCCACTCAAATCATCTGCGCCACACATAAAAACACACGGCAAGCGGATGTTCTCGTGCGTGGTCGGGGTGACTGGATTTGAACCGGCGACCTCACCGTCCCGAACGGTGCGCGCTACCAAGCTGCGCCACACCCCGATCTGAAAACAAGTATACTGTGTCTGTTGCGGCATAGCTATAGTCGGAGCAAGCGCGCTCGCGACGGTGCGGTCACGTTCCTGTGTAGCTAGTGCGCTAGAATGACAAGGAATAATCAATCTTTTTGCAATGAGCAATGATCCGCTGCGCGATGATATAGAGTAACGACCATCCAAGCAAGAACCACCCAATCGTCAAAATGATTACATCGCTTAGCGGAGGATGAGTCATGATTGCACCGTACAATCCGAGGTAGGGTAAGATACTCACTATCAATTTCGTGCTGAAAAGTACACGTGACGATATCTGGATCTTCTTGCGCTTCGAAACTTTTTTGTCGCGAAGTATAGACGGCAAGATGATATCCTGCGCAGCATGCACAACACGTGAGCTTTCGTGGGCGATATAGCCTGGTAATTTTGCGACCACATATACTGTCAGCCCTACGACCACAACAAGCACCGCGAGAGCTATCAACAGACTGAACCAAGAAAAATCCCCATTGCCATGATTGACCACTGGTGTCGTCCGTGGCGTCGTCATGATCTCGAGCGACATAAACCATGGCAATAATGTGACGACCAACCACAGCCATTGCATTGTAAGTGATAGATAGCCGAGCGCACCTAAGACGCTGACAAGTTTTGATGTTTTCTGAGCCATATAGCCATCATATCATTTTTGCTCATTGATCTGGTATCTCAAGAGATATGTGCTACAATATAGCGTGATCATCGGGGAGTAGCGCAGTTGGTAGCGCACGCGGTTTGGGACCGCGGGGTCGCAGGTTCAAATCCTGTCTCCCCGACCATCAAAAAACCAGTCGTCGTGACTGGTTTTTTGTGAGACCAGAGATTGATTAGTTCGCACCGCGGTATTCGCGGTCTTCTTTTTCCTCATCGTACTTGGACTGAAGATAATCGCTAAACTGCAGGGCGAATTTTTCGATAGTGGCGAAACGGGCTTTGAGATCGATCATGTCATCGCTGATATGCTTGAGACGTATCGCGCCCTCTGGGTCATCACGTCGTTCAGCTTGTTCCATGCGCTCGAGGCGTTGATCAACCTCACGGATGAGCTGCTCTACCTCGCCGTCATTGTTACCGCGGTTTTTCAGCTCATTCACATCATTCATGATACGCTGGATATCAGAGCGAAGGTTGCTCGTCGCATCCTGTACACTCCGTTGAATCTGTCCGTAATCGATGTCTGCCATATATGACTAGTATAGCGTATTTTATAGACCGCATGAATCACAGGTTACGATCTACTACTTGGCGAACCAAGTAGTGAGCCACCGATAGGCAAAATCGTGAGCACTACAGATTGTCATAATTAGCGAGCATTCGGTGAATTGCCTGCCGACCTTGGGTCGTTTTGAGATAGCTCTCTCGTCGAGATGCGTCTGATTGGCATTTATCTTTGTTCTCAAGGATATACACGTAGAAGAACATAATGGTATCGGTGATCTACTACTTGGCGAATTCGATGGCGCGGGTCTCACGGATGACGTTGACCTTGATCGTGCCTGGGTATTGCATAGTAGACTCGATCTTGGTCGCGATATCGCGAGCAAGCTTGATGGCACTGAGGTCATCGATGCTTTGTGGTTTCACGATGACGCGAACTTCACGACCCGCTGAGATGGCATAGGCTTTGTCGATACCGTCGAAACTCGTCGCGACATTTTCGAGATCGCGCATGCGCTCGACGAAGTTTTCGGCAGAGATATTGCGAGCACCAGGACGAGCCGCGCTCGCCGCGTCACAGACACGGACGATCAACGCCTCAGGCGTCGTCGCTTCGATATCATCATGGTGTGCTTCGATTGCGTGGACAATTGCATCGCTCATACCGTATTTGCGGGCTAGTTCGGCACCGATGTGGTGGTGCTTACCCTCAACTTTGTGTGTGACAGCCTTGCCCACATCGTGAAGCAGAGTCGCGGTCTTGGTGACGCGGACGTCTGCGCCGATCTCTTCGGCGATAAGACCGGCCATATGCGCCATCTCAGTCGAATGCTTGAGGACATTTTGACCATAGCTGGTACGGAATTTGAGCTCGCCGAGCAAGCGTACCATCTCAGCTGGGATACCGACGACACCGACTTCGCGTGCCGCGTCTTCACCGGCGCGCGTAATCTCTTTGTCGATTTCTTTTTGCGCTTTTTCGACAACTTCTTCGATACGGGCAGGGTGAATACGCCCGTCTTTCATCAGCATCTCAAGCGCTGCCCGTGCAACCTGGCGGCGAATCGGATCGAAGGAGCTCAAGATGATCATACCTGGCGTGTCATCCACCATGATATCGACACCAGTGGCACGCTGAAGCGCCTGGATATTGCGGCCTTCTTTGCCGATGATACGGCCTTTCATCTCGTCATCGGTCAGTTTGACCGCGGTGACAGTACGCTCGGCAGTGACGTCACTACTCATACGCTCCATTGCGCTGACGAGGATAGTCTGGGCGCGCTCTTCGGCGTCTTGCATGGCATCTTTTTGTAGTTTGTTGACGAGACCGAGCAGGTCTTGTTTGATATCGCGCTCGGTCATCTGCATCAATTTGTCAGCCGCGTCCTTCTTGGTCAGCTTGGCGATCTTTTCGAGCTTGTCCTGCTGCTTGGTACGGATATCGCGAATCTCGTTTTTGAGCGCTTCGACATCATCTTCGCTCTTGCGCAGTTTTTCACTTCGCTGATCGAGCTCTTCGAGTTTGCGATCGAGGTTGGCTTCGCGGTCGGCGACGCGGTTCTCGGCCTTCTTGAGCTCCTTGCGATGATCGTCTTGTTCACGGCGGGCTTCTTCGGCTACCTTGAGCGCCTCATCTTTGGCCTTTAGTACGATGTCGCTGGCTTTGTTTTTGGCTTGGTTGATGATCTTGTCAGCCTCAGCGCCAGCATTGCTGCCCCGTCGCTGGTTATAAACTGTCATGCCGCCCACGCCTAAAAGTGCACCGACAATGGCGAATAGTGCTTCCATATCGTATCCTTTCTCGATTATCGACGATCTTTACTTGGGAGCGGCATTTGCTATCAGGTCACTAGCCGAACGAAAAAGAAAGTCATTGTCCAATAAATTTCGCAAAAACGCTCATACATACCATGTAGTGAGTCGCTTACAATAAACTATAGACGCCTCTACCAGAATGGTCAAATCGCAACAGCATAGACCAGTACCCTATCAGAAAACTGGCTGGTCTTGGGATCAAACTTACCGCCACAGGTGATGAGATTGAGCCCTGATTTACCGGGTTCATAGGGAACGAGAAGTTTCGCCATGTCGACATTTGCAACGGGTACCGTCTCGAGATGTCGTACCGCAAACGTAAATTTCTGTCCATCACCACGTTCTATTTCGATCGTATCGCCTGCTTTTAACTTCTTCAGATTATAAAATATGCCTTTTTGCGATGGTCCCGACACATGACCGTCGATCAACATCGCACCTGCCTCACCTGGACGATTACTCCCTCGATACCATGCCGCATCGTGGACGTTTGACGGAACACCGAGCGCATTGTTTCTATTGACACCAACTTGTAGCACTCTCCCAGATGCACCAATCGCGGGTATGGAGATAAAACGAGGAAGATCTGGTGCGACCGTATATTTTTGTACCGTCGCGGTCTGGGGTTTCTCTTCGGCAGGAACCACAGGTTCTTCTTCGGTGGATTTCTCTGCCGATGCGGTCGATGCAGAAAGTACCTGTACTTGCTCTTCGGCTTGATGATTGACGAGCATGCCTTGGATACTCACTCCGAGCCCAAACACAAAGACGAGCCCAGCCATAACATATTGTGGCTTCACAGATCGGACAAGACGGCGGACGATATGACGGCGTCGAAAAATGCCATCTGCCGTAGCTGCCGAAATGATCTGATCATGCAAGATATGGACGTCGATCGCATCATGGGGCGACACCCCGTGAACTGGGTTACCGACTGACGGCTTAGCAGGATGATGGTGTCTTCGTATCACTCCATCGATAAATTGGCCTGGTATCTGTACGCTACGTGAGCTTTGCATCTCCATCTGCGGAGACGCCAGCAACACCACCTGCGCGCGCGGCGGTACGATCAAACGAGGGCGACGGTATTTGACGACGTCGCGCCCCATAGCGGGACGAATTGGTATGACGAATTTTTCCACGAATGACACTTTTTATTTTTAGTCTCTAATGTCACTGTTTAGTATACTGCTCATGCATAGCATATGTCAAGACAATAGACCCCTGATCATACAGAGGTCTATCGTGATATCTATAGGACAGTGTTTCTTATCGTCGCGCGTTCGAACGTGAGCGAGCGAAGAAAGCGATCATCACTGCACCAAGTGTCGCAACACCGAGAGTTACCGCTGGGTTGCTGCGGACAAGCTCAAAGCCTGTGTCAGGAACGGTCGGTTTCTCTTGTACAGTCAGCACGACATCGTTGCCATCGCCACCTTTGTAGGTGATCTTGAATGTACCGCTTGACACCTTGAATGTTGCGCCTTCTGCAAGATCTTTAAATGTTCCAATGATCGACCCAGTACCGGTATTACTTATGATCGTATATGTATCCCCCACCGCAACCTTCGCTCCGGCAAGAAACTTGACGTCAAGGACTGCATCACTCACTTCTGACGATTCTGCAACTAATTTATCGTAGCTGTCTTTGTTGAGTATCTCTACGGTATAGGTCGAGCCAGGTGACATCATAAGGGGTCCCGACATCGTAATCGTACCAGGACTATTACCAGGAGCTACTGCTGCCCCGACGGCGAGGTACAGGCTGCATAGCTCACCGACACCTTTTAGCACACCCTGATCTTTGACTGTTATGGTACAACGCGTACCATTCAATATCGCAGTCTCCTTCGGATTGACGACGACATTCTCTGTCGGTTTGTCGCCATCAAGTTGTGTTGTCTTCGGCTCGTATGTCACCGTCTGCGTGCCGAGTGGTGTCACCAATGTACCGTCAGCACCTGCAGCAAGTGATATCGTATGGCCATTGGCTACGAGATCGGTGATCGTGACTTTATCGCTACCAAATACATTTACCTTCGCATCTGCAAGCAATGTGACCTTCGCGATCGTGAGTGTCAACGCAGAGCTTACCGGTAATCCACCGCCACTGCAAGCTTCGAACGTGATTATTGGAGGAGTTGTCGAAGTACCTCCCCCAAGTGTCAGAGGGATGCTGATCGTCGGGTTAGTCAGATGTGCGAGACAATCTATACTGGCACCATTCTCAACGATGATTCCAGTCGGCGTTCCAATATTGTCCATGTCCGCTAGAGATGCGCCGTTTTTAACTGTCAAAGTACCCGTCGTCATAGAGATTTTAGGCATATAGCCATTCACAAGAGTCACTGAGCCCTGTGCGATAGTCTTTGCACTTGTATTTGAGGATACGTAGCCAATATATGCAGACTCTTGAACGTCCCATGTCGCTCCATCCTGCAAAGTCAGTGAATCACTCAGCCTATAGGCTGTTGCATCCGTTCCAGTTGAAACTACACCACCCAAGGCAGTGGTCACGCCAGTATTATCGATATTGATCATCGATGTTCCAGCTTTGGTATTGAGCTGTATGATATCACCTGCAAGTGGCGCAGCGCTACCACAACCCGACCAGTTACCCGCCGTGCTAAATTTGTTATCCCCCGCAGTACCCGTCCAGGTACATGTCTGCGCGACGGCAGCTGCCGGCAACGCACTAGCCAAAATGGCAGATACAGCCGTGACAGATACGGCAAGTATCGAGAGAGCTTTTTTCATTTTTATTCCTTTTTTATTTTTACGCTTATAGATCCGATTATCAGTACACATCACAAAATAGTCAAGAGGTTTTCCACAGGATTATTTCTTGGGCGGTGTAACCCTCGGTGGCATACCATACTCTGGCAAGACTGCATCGTCATCTTCGCCTTGTCCAAGGCGTGCGCAACCCGATGCGATCCAGCCGTCGCCCGAAACACCGACGATAGGTACGCCCTCGCTATACGCAATCGCATCGGCAACCATACAGCCGATCCTGAGACCCGTAAAACTTCCCGGACCGCGAAATACGACGACGCCCTCTAGTGTCGACAATGACACGCCTGCATCGTTGGCCACCTCGGCGCATATCTTGAGTAGGTCACGCGCGAGCGTACGGTGCGCCGTCCAAACTCTACGCGCCACTTCACGCGATCCGTCATACCCATACACTTCTGCGACCGGTGTGTCGGTTTTGATGCATAGTATCATACGATGCCCTCTATATACGAGCAGGTAGCAGGGACTGTGACCTGGATATCACGCTCGGTCGTCGCGGCGCGATAGGCAATCCTGATGACAATTCTATCGGCAGGCAATACCGCTCCAATCGTTTCACCCCATTCTACTACGGTCACCGTCGACGGATCTGCCAGAGACTCAGCCAGTTCATATCCGAGTACACCAGCCTCTTGCAAACGATAAAAATCATAGTGCGCCACTACGAGACCATCGCGAGCATCATACTCACGACTCAGCGTAAAACTCGGGCTCTGAACATCCTCATCGACACCCAACCCCTCGGCGATACCTTGTACCAGCGTCGTCTTGCCAGCACCTACATCACCGAGAAGCTCGATACACTCACCGCCCCGTAGCGCGGAGCCAAGCCGCACGCCATATGCTCTCATGTCAGTATCTGATGTGATCGTCATTGTATCTAGTATAAACTAGGTGTCTTTTCAACTATACAACTTATGGCTATAACGGTATGATAGTAAGAGCCGATATGGTGGGATTTTTCATATACACATCGCATAACATGTGCCGTTCTGGCTGGGGTGACCAGTGAGAATTTCTGACCGTGCCCTCGAACGGCTGCTGTTGGACAAGCAAAAGTCGACAGCCGAACAGATGACCGAGCTCAAAAATGAGGCTGTGTCGACGGGAAAAAGCCTCCAAGAGGTGATCATCACGCGCAACATCGTCTCAGATGATGAGCTGACGAGACTGTATGCTGAGCGTGTCGGTATACCATTTGTCGCAATCAATCCAAAAGATGTCACAAAAGACATCATCTCAGCTATCCCAGAACGTATCGCCCGCCAGTATACGGCCGTCGTCTACAAAATTGATGATGATGGGACACACCACCTTGCACTTGCCGACCCAGACGACCTACAATCAATCGATTTTATCCAGAAATACACCGGCACAAAAGTCGTCATCTACGCAGCTACCCAGGACAATATATTGACGTGCCTCCAGGCCTATCGCGAAGGCTCCGAAGAAGAGATCAGCAAGACGATCCAAGTCGAGGGGGAGGATGAACAAGAACAGGAGGTGTCGGCGTCCGATATTGCAGAGGATTCGCCCATCGCACAAACTGTCAATCTCGTCTTGGAATTTGCTATCCGTGCTGGCGCAAGCGATATCCATATCGAGCCACGCGACGATTATGTGAGTATTCGTTACCGTATCGATGGAGTACTCCGCGAAGCCAACAAATTGCCAAAAAACGTCCATGGCGCACTCGTCAGCCGCATCAAGATCCTCAGCAACCTCAAGATCGACGAACGTCGCGCACCACAAGATGGCCGTTTCAAGATCAACCTCGGCGGGAAAGCCTATGCCTTTCGTGTCAGCACCTTGCCGATCACCACTGGAGAAAAAGTCGTCATGCGTATTTTGAACGAAGGCGGAAAAGCATTGACTCTTGAGCAACTCGGCTATTGGGGCAAGGCGAAAGAACGCATCCTCGAAGCGATCAAACAACCACATGGCATGATCCTCGTGACTGGCCCGACGGGATCGGGTAAATCAACAAGTCTCTTTAGCATCCTCAGCATGCTCAATGATCCAAAGGTCAATATCAGTACCGTTGAGGATCCCGTCGAGTATAAGATCCCGGGGACAAACCAAACACAAGTGAACCCGACTGCGGGTATGACATTTACAAGTGGCCTGCGCGCGCTACTCCGCCAAGACCCCAACATCATCATGGTCGGAGAGATACGTGACGGCGAGACGGCCGATCTTGCCGTGCAAGCCGCCCTCACAGGGCACTTGGTGTTTAGTACTCTCCACACCAACAACGCCGCGACCTGTCTGCCGCGCTTGCTCGATATGCATATCGAACCATTTTTGATCGCGAGCACTGTTCGCGCTGTCGTCGGACAGCGTCTAGTGCGCATGCTCTGTAAAGCGTGTCGCGAATCCTATACGCCAACCGCTGAAGATCTTGAGGAAATCAATCATCTGTTCAATATCAGTCCCGATATGATGTCTCATATTCACGAGCTCGATATGCGAGCAGCCAAAGAAGAAATCGGTGGAGACGAAAAGGAACAACCTCTCGCCACTACCGACACGGGTATTGAGCATCTCTACCGCGAGCACGAAGGAGGCTGTGATGAGTGTAACGGGCTTGGGTATACCGGACGCCGCGGCATCTACGAAGTCCTCGCCAACACAAACGATGTGCAGAAGCTCATCGTCGCCAATGCAACGAGTAACGATATACAGCTCCAAGCCACCAAAGACGGCATGGTCACCATGCAACTTGATGGACTCATCAAGGCATTTCGTGGCGTGACCAGTATCGCGGAGATCTTACGCGTCACGAGAGAGTAACACATCATGGCTATATTTACATTTACCGCAACTACCAAAGAAGGCGCCGTCATCAACGGTCACGTTGAGGCCGTATCACGAGAAGCGGCGACTGAAGCAATCGTCAAACAAGGCCATCGGCCTATCTCCATCACCGCATCCAGCCAGAAATCAGATCTTTTGTCATTTTTGAAACCCAAAGTGAAGTCGAAAGATCTTGTCATTTTTACTCGGCAGCTCAGTACCATGATTAGCGCTGGCGTCCCGCTGTTGCGCGCCCTGACGACGCTCGCAAATCAAGCCGAAAACAAATCGTTTAAAGCAGTACTCCAGGATGTAAGCCGTGACGTTCAGTCGGGCACAAGTCTGGGTGATAGTTTTGCAAAGCACCCAGAGGCATTTAGCGATGTCTTTACCAACATGGTTCGAGCAGGTGAGTCGGGTGGTATTCTTGACGATATCCTCAAGCGGCTCGCTGTACAACAGGAGAAAAATGACTCGATCAAAAAGAAAGTGAAAAGTGCGATGACGTACCCGATGGTGCTGATTGTCATCACGTTTGGCGCATTCTTCGGTCTGATGTTTTTCGTCATACCCCAAGTCGGCAAGATCCTGCGCGACCTTGGGGGCCCCGATGCCGAACTGCCCGCGATTACGCAAGCCATGCTCGATATCAGCCATTTCATGGTGACCTATTGGTATATCGTCATTGGCGGCACTGTAGGGCTTGTCTTTGCCGCGCGCACTTTCTTCAAAACACCTCATGGACGCCACATACTCCACTACACCCTAGTAAAAGCGCCGATCGTCGGGCCGATCATCAACAAAGTTGCCGTCGCACGCTTTGCCCGTACGTTCTCGTCGCTTATTGGAGCTGGGGTAAGCGTACTTGAGACATTACGCGTAACCGGTAACGCGATCGGCAACGACGCATTCAAAGATGAGCTCGAAAAAGGCGCCCAAGCTGTCACGGCCGGTTCCCAATTGTCACAAGCCCTCGAAAAAGGCGGGCTTTTCCCTGCGATTGTACCGCAGATGCTAGCAGTTGGTGAAGAAACGGGGGAAACTGCTGAAGTACTGATCAAAATTGCTGATTTCTTTGAAGAAGAAGTCGATGCGACAATCGCAAGCCTCAGCTCAATTATTGAACCGGTGATGATTGTGTTTATGGGCGGTATGGTCGGGCTGGTTGCGGTAAGCGTAATGGGGCCGATCGCGAGCCTGAGTCAAAATGTTAAATAATGTTATGCTCACATCTCGTTTGAGTGTGCCTAGGGTCGTGTTAGTACCTCACGCCACGATAATATATCATACGTGCTTGTAACAGGGAAATTTGGTGGTGGTGCATATCGCAAGTTTTCGTCATAAATATTATTGGTATAACGATAACCCGCCCAACAGCTCGCATTACTTGGAGTGCCACATAGCATTACCGACCACGTCCATATCTGGTTAGAAGCTAAGGAGCCAAAAAAGGTAAGCTGCTGCGAGCTATTTGGATAACCTTGTACCCAGCTACCAGTTGTATTATATTTTTGACGAATACCAACCCCTCCAGATTTTGCAATTAGCGCCCCATGAATCGTGAGCGGTGCCCCGGCATACGGTGCAATCTCAACATTATTTTCAGCTATCAAACCAATAGTATTCGTACCGCTATATTGATCGGCATACCTTATATTGCCTGCGATCACCACATTTGAGTCGCCCCCAACCGCTAACCGCGCACTAGCAATCGTTACGCGCCCGTTAAATCCATTTGGCCCGGCTGAACGAATCCAAACATTATCCTCAACAAAGATAATACCGTTCGCCGGTATGGTAATATTACTTGCGACATTTGTTCGAGTCAATGCACTGTTATAGGGTGTTACATTGTCACGTTCATTAGTTACTTTTTCAAGTGTATACGTTCCATTATCATTCAGCGTGATCAAATATCCCACCGCTTTTGAGTATGTGCTGCTAGCTGGTGGAATATAGGCATTGCTCCGCGCGGGTTGGGCATTGCAAGCTGTTGCGGTATTAATGCCGGTAGCAATTTTCTTTAAGTCGCATAAATCAGCTGAGAGCCTGTTAAAATCAATTTGCGGTACAGGGTACTGCCAGCTGGTTTTATTGCGGGTGTTACAGTTAGTGGGTGATGTGATACTTGGATCACACCAAACACCGGGTTTTGTTGAGTTTGCGCCGGAGCCGCTCCAACTAGGGACAACATACGATGAATTACTGCTTGTGACATTATCGGAATTCGGCCCATCCATCTTGACGCCAACGTTCGAATGAACTGCACCATTAGCATTTTCAGTGTTACCAAACCATAATGCCGTATTACCGGCAACAGCATACGTGCTAAATGACGGCGCGCCGATACGTACCTCGATTGTTCGAGTTGATGGATATATACCAGCAGCTTTTCCGATCGAACGAACAGTAGCGATAGTCGATCCGGATGATCCAGGCTTAATCCACAATGTATATGTACCGAGAAGTGTCCCGTCAGCATCTTTGTATGAATGTTGGTATGGTCCATACCCATACGTACTCTGACTCGATGGCCAGGTATTGCCGTCTTTATAGTCAGTACTATTATGATTAATATGCCACAAATAGTAGTTTGCCCCGGCTTCGGCGAGATTAAAAGCAGTTTCACTGGCTTTCGCCCGCGCCGTCGTGCCGACTGTCGTAATAATCATCTGTGAAGCCGCAAGTGAGAGAATAGCAAATACGACAATAAATGTCATAATAGTCACAAGCGAAAACCCTTGAGAATTTTGTTGCTCGTGCATACTTAGTAATTAACCTTTCGGTTACGAATAATAACTGAGGACTGGACTTGAGTTTCTTTATTACTGCCAACGGCCTTGTCATGGATGAATATCATGATACGCTTGATATCTTTGAGCTGATCTATCATAAATGGGCCTGAATTACCGCTGGCGTCATAGTAAGCAAAAAGCGATCCAACCTGTTCATAGCCACTTATCAACACAATGGTAATTTTATCACTCGCATTATATACGTAATTTGGAGCAGAACCACTGGCAGGGATTTTATCGGCCTTGAGCGTCTTGGTTGATGAGTCATAATAATAGGTCACCTGTGAAAGCGTTGCGTCCTGCGGTGAAAAATAGGCATATATCGTCAACTTTCGATCTGATGCTTCCGTAATTCTTGTCCCACTGCGAACGACTTGCTGCATACGTTGTAGCGCGATAAGCTCTTGGTTTGTGTTGACCATCGTTGTGTTAATTTTTAGCAAATCCCGAATTGTTGAACCAAAAATCACAGTCATAACTACTGAGATAATAGCGATCATCGCTATCGCTAAGACAAGTTCAATAATGGTAATACCTTGGTTAGGGCGTGACATTGACACCACCTTGCGCTCCGGGAGCGATACTATTCTGTTCAATTGTCCCGCCCGCCGAGATTTTGAGTGTATAACCGCCGGTAGCCGCCGCTGACAAATCAAACTGCCGCGCAATCTGTCCAGGGGTATCGCTACCAACGGTCGTGCTGGTGATAGTTACGCCTGGTTTTTCAAGTGTTACAACTGCCCCGCTTATATTAGCCCCTTTGATAATAATATCAGTCGATGCGATATCAGGACTTGCCAAGGATACGGCTGACGGCTCTACACTTGAAATTCGCGGTAGTGAACTTAAGGTGACAGTGTGCAATTGGATCGTTTGCATGTAGCCGTTGGCTGCCGGTATATTGCCAGAAGGGATGGTGAAGGGCTGGTAGGGTGCCGCGCCAACAGCCACCCATACTGCACCTAGATACTGACCGCCGCTACAGGCTTGCATACTAGCCTGGCAGATCAAATACTCCCCTGGTGTAAGCCCGCCAAGCGATACCTCACCACTGGAATTGGCGGTAACTGTTTGATTATAGCTATAGGACATATCGGCCGGATCAGTATACAGCTTGTATCCACCACGTATATCAAATGACGCCCCGGGACGCGGATTACCAGCGCCATCAACTATCATTGCAAGGAGGCTGTTATTTGAGATAGGATCGATACGAAGCGTCGCACTACTAACTTGCTGGACCAGCGCGCTTACGTTAGGATAGGTAGGCACCAGCGCACCACTAGTGGCGATCGTTGACAATGAGCTATAGCCGTTTTTTGATGCGGACACGACAAAACGCGGTGAAGAGTCAGGAGCAATGTCGAGAAACAGTGCGACGCCATTGTCATCAGTAAGTTGTGTCTGGTCAACAGCAGGCGAGAGCGCTGAATTCTGTACCCTGACCGATGCCCCATTAACTGGATTACCTGCCGAGTCCACTATCGTTACGATGATCGCAGACGTATTGCCACCAGTTTCGGCCACACGAGCGGTAAAGATACTATTTAAACTCGCGTACTTTGTATTACTTTTTTTGTCATATACATCAACTTGCGCAAGTTTATAATCTTTAGGATTTGTATCTGCCGGTTTGCCAGTCTCCGGTGGTCCATTACGACATAAATATGATAAATTTGGCGGATATGGCAAACAGCCGTCATACGCATCATCGCCATAATAAATGCGATATCTGACTTCATATTCATAGCCTGTAATTACAATGGTTTTTGTCGAAGGTAAAGGAGTAGCGCTGGTTATAATACCTCCTCCGGCAACAGCGAGATTATCATAAGGCATAGAGCGTAACCATTCTATCTCTTGCACAGCAAGTCCATACGCATTCGCTCGAATTGTCGCAGTTGCTGCTATACGCAAATAGGTCAAAAGTGCTGTCATAACTCCTACCATGACAATAGCAAACACTGCTATCACAATAATCATCTCAGTGATAGTAAAGCCACGTGTTTTACTCGTCCGCTCGACCATTTATACTTTGATAATACCATAAGCAATATAGCTCTCTGATAAATCATCTTGACTATAAAACAACATGCGCTCTATACTTATGCTTAAGATCTGGTATTTTCTATGACCGATCAGTATCAATCTAAAAGGGGGGCATTTATGCTCAAAAAATATTCACAAAAAGGTTTTACGATCGTCGAGCTCTTGATCGTAATCGTTATCATCGGTATCTTGGCCGCTTTGGTCCTTAATACGTTCGCCGACTCACAAAAGCGTGCTCGTGACACACAGCGCACGACCGACGTCTCTGCACTCGCGACACAACTTGAGGTCTACTACAACGACCACGGCGCATACCCGCAATTTACGCAAATAAACGACATTACAAAATCTAAAACTGCATTTCCTGGTCTTGATGAAGGCGCCGTCGATGCACCGTCAAACTCAACAACCTTCGACCTCATCGGCACCGCGCTTGGTGGCACTGACATCAGCCATTATAGCTACCAAGCATGGCAGGCTGACGGTACAACCGCGTGTACAATTGACGACACGTGTGCAAAATTCACTCTGACGTGGAACAAAGAGTCCCTCAAGAGCGGCGAAACGAACCCGCAAACTAAAAAGAGTTTGAACTAGTAGTCGCTACCAGCCATCTTGGCAGAAAAACAGTCCGATCAGAGGACTGTTTTTCTCTTGAAAGATGCTATACTAGTAACCAGTAGCAATATAGGGATGGGCATGAAACGAACACTGTTTTTACCTCATAGTCCGTTGATAGGTATCGACATCAGTCATACCTATTTAAAGTCCATGTCCATGAACGTCGCCAAATGGGCCGTATCAGGATACGGCTCGACAAATGCCGACCCTCTAAAGCTACGCAATAGTTTGACTGAATCCCCCGAATATTTAGTATCGCTTCTCCGCGACCTCATGGACAAAAACCTCGTCGGTAAGATGTCTAGTTCGCAAGCGATCGTTAGTATCCCGACGAACCTCACATACAGCCGTAGCACATCACTACCAAAAGCAGCGATCAAAAAGCTTGATGATGCCGTCTCACTTGAAGCCAGCCAGTACATACCTGTTGCCTTATCGGAGCTCAATCTCTCTTATGAAATCCTCGGCGAAACTGAGCAGGCAATCGATGTTCTGATGGCGGCAGCACCCAAGCGAATCATCGACAACGTTGTCGCCGCGTGCAGCGAAGTTGGTATTACGCCTCTTGCAATCCAACCAAGTATCAACGCCGTCGCAAAACTCATCACAACCTCAGAGCAAGGGCATCTGCCGACAGTCATCGTCGACATCGGAGCCGCCGATACAGACGTCGCGATCCTCAACGAGCGTATACGCGCGACTGCGACAGTACAAGTTGGCAGCAATACCCTTACGTATGCTATATCTGAGAAGATGAACGTCAGCCTTGAGAATGCTCATCAGCTGAAGGTACTCCATGGTTTGTCTCATGGTAGCAAACAAGGCGACATCCTCTCGGCCGTCGATGCGCCGCTTTCTCAAGTCGTCAATGAAATCCATAAAGTCATCCGGTATTACAACGAACGGCTCGATTCATCAGCCCGAATTGAGCAGATCATCATCGTGGGAAGCGGCTCCGATATACCAGGTCTAGGAGAATATTTCACCGACAAACTCGTCATGCCCGCTCGCGTCGCAAGTCCTTGGCAAAACCTCAACTTTGGCGACCTACCCCAGCCCGCCAAACAATTTCGTCCTCGCTATATTACCGTCGTTGGCTTAGCCGCAACGACACAGAAGGAAATCAATATATGATCAACCTCCTAAGCCAGCAAAGTCGTAGAGAACTCGCTGCCGCACGGCGCAATATCATCTTGAGGCAATATATCTTTGCAACATTGCTGCTGTGTATCGGTGTCACGGGCGTTTTCGTGGTAGGGTACGTCTTGCTCTACAATCAAGCCAATGCCTATCGACAAGATGCCGCCCGCTATGCCCCTATGCGAGAATCCTACGGTGACGTCATCAAAGAAGCATCGGACTATAGCAAGAACCTCGCGACAGCAAAAGCCATCTTCGACAATGAGTTTATTTTCAGCGACTTATTGACCACACTCGCACATACTCTCCCCAAAAATACTATTCTATCCGGCATCAATATACGCACTGTCGAGCTTTCAAAGCCGATAGAACTAACGTGTAATACCAAATCATATTCGGATGCCGAGGCCCTTAAAAAGGCGTTTCAAGGTTCACGATTTTTTAAAGACACAAAACTACGCTCTATCACGAAGATGCCGGAAGGCGCATATCCATACACCGTTGCCCTCATTACGACGCTCGATAAAACCGCCTACATGAAAGCGCAACGAGAAGGAACATTGATACCATGAACTCATCGAGTAAATTTAACGCCATATCAGCACAATACACCATGCTTGGCGTGCTATTCCTCATCATATGCGGCATCATCGGTATCTTCATCGTCGCGCAAAACATGCTGGCATCTGCCGCGATCGACACTGAGCATGCCAGAATCGATGCAAAGGTCGCCGAAGAAGAAGTCACGCGCCTCACGCAACTGCGCAATAAATTACGAGAAGAACGCAGCACCATCGACAAAACTGCACAGATCGTCGCCGACAGCCAATCCTATGCATACCAGGACCAAGTCATTCGCGATTTAACTGCATACGCGACTGATGCAAAAATCGCGATCATCGCGATTGACTTTGGCGCCAAGCCAGGTGATACGCCGGCCGCCGGTAAGACAGCTGATAGTCCAGTTAAGCGCACGATTGTCTCCGTACAGCTCGACAATAATATTCCCTACAGCGCCCTATTGACATTTATGCGCTCGATCGAAAAGAATGTCTCAAAGATGCAACTCACTGGCATCAATTTCCAACCAAAAAAGGATAACCCAAACCTTATCCTTGGTTCAACACTTGAAATAGAGGTATTTTTACGATGAAGATTGATACAACATCCCTCCACACACTCAGCCAGGTCAGTAAAAAAGTTATCGCGCACGCCAACATCATCACTTTTATCTTTGCAATGTTGATGCTAATCTACTGCGTCTACGTCATACAACAAATGTTTGATTTCCCTTACGACTCAGCCTATTATGACGAACAGATGAAAAAAACGAGTATCAGTTCGTTCGACAAAAAAACCATTGATCAGGTCAAACAATTACGCACATCAAACGACACGACAGAACTGCTTCCAACATTTGGACGTACCAGCCCTTTTATCGAATAATGCTACACTAGATATATATGCTCTTGCTTTCAGATAAGCTATCCAGCGTACCAGTAATGAGCCTTCAAACAGGCTATGAAATTGCGCGCACATCAACCCCTATCATTGATCCTCGATCACTCAATATTGTCGCGTTCTATGTCACCGGAGCACAGGTTGAGGACAGCCCTGCCATACTCCACACGGAAGATATCCGTGAAGCTGGAGAGCTGGGATTTATCATCGATGATAGCAGCAAACTGATGGGTCTCGACGGACTCGTCCGCCTCCAAGAGATCATCCACTTTGGTTTTGACCTGATGAAATGCGACGTATACCAAAAATCAGGTAAAAAAATAGGACAGGTGAGTGACTATAGTTTCGATCCCAACAGCTTCGCAGTACAGCAGATCTACGCGCATGGTTCACTCCTGAAAAGCTTTACCACGACATCACATATCATCAACCGCACTCAAATCATATCGATCGACAATCGTCGTATCGTCGTGGATACGCCAGATGTCAAAGAGACTGCTACCGAGAATGAGCCAGCATCGACGGCATTCGTCAATCCATTTCGTGCGGCCCGTCCACAACCTGAGCCAGTTGACACATCTGATACATCGTCGTAGAGATTTCCCCTTCGATCAATCCGTCTCACGCTCCATGAGAGCTGAGCGAATATCGTCATATCTGAAACCTTGACGCATGAGATACTGGATAAATTTCTGAGGATCATCATAGCGTGCTCGTTTCTTCGCGATAATTTTTTGCAGCTCATCATCATCGGTACGGGCAGAGGAGGGGAGCGCCGCATCGATAATTCCCTGCTCGATTCCCTTGCCCCTTAGCTCAGCGATCAATTTGCGCTGGCTTGCGCCTTTGCTCGCATGGCGGTTTTCTAGCCACCACCTAGCAAACTTTTCATCATCGATATAACCACGAGAAACAAGCCGATCGTAGACCCTCTCGGCAATCTCCTTACTGACGCCAGGAACCTCGATCGTCTCGCCCGACATTGGACGTTGGACGTTGTACATTGGAATATTCTTCCCTCTTCCTTCTTCCCTCTTCCTTCTGACGTGCACTTTGCGAGCAAGCGTCTTCCGCCACAAATAATCCCGTACTTCCTTGGCACTATGCGGTCGGATCATCGTATACTCGAGCGCCTGCGCATAGAGTTTGCCAAACGTACTCTCTTCTTCCCATATAGCAATTTGCTCAGAGGTTACCTCCGCCCCATTTTTGATCCCAAGCTCCGTAACTTGATAGACGTCCAAACTCAACCGATACTTCCCGTCAACCGAAATATTCACCCGATCCGGATTCCGCGCCTGTACTGAGATGCTAGTGATCTTCATTACCTATATGATTTTTGATAATTTGGAGAAGCTCTGGAAAATTGGTTTTACCTCCCATATGTTCAGTAAAAAAATGTCCTTTATCTGGATATTCGTGGTACTCGGCTTGCAATGAGCTATAGACATGCCGTGCCTCATCAATCGGTACCCATGGGTCATCAGAGCCAGCCATTACTACAACAAAGTCTTGGTTTGATCTAATCTTTTGCCAATCCCACATGTCATCATAGTATCCTGAGATCTTCTCATCTTCATCATCTAGGTCGGTGTAGCACACTCCTATCAGAATACTTGCTTTAATCCTATACTGCTCGGCATACCTCATAGCGGCCACTGCACCTGAACTATGTCCAACAATCACCGTGTCACGATCGATCTTCATAGTATCGTGCATGTATGGGAGCCAGATGCTGGATCTTGCATTTTTACTATCCGGCATCGTCGGACATATTACCTCATGTCCCATATCTTGGAGTTGTTTCTTCAGCCACGGCTGCCAATTACTATCCGCCGTACCACTGCCGTTCGGATGTATGATTGCAAATCGCATTATATAGTCCTAGAGTTACTATTATGAGTCTTGTTGTGTATCGGATACTTTTTTGCGTACGGCCTTCTCGATCTCGTCCAAAACCTTCGGATTGTCTTTGAGATACACTTTTGTCGCTTCGCGACCTTGGCCGATCTTACCGTCTTTATAGTCAAACCACGCGCCGGCTTTGCCGACGATCCCATGGATCACGGCGAGGTCGAGCACGTCGCCAGTTCGTGAGATACCTTCGTTGTACATGATGTCAAACTCTGCCGTACGAAATGGTGGTGCGATCTTGTTTTTGACCACTTTGACCTTGGTACGGTTACCGATGATTTCTTCGCCCGACTTGATCTGACCGATACGGCGAATATCGAGACGCACCGAGGCATAAAACTTGAGTGCGTTACCACCAGTCGTCGTCTCAGGATTACCAAACATCACACCGATCTTCATACGAATCTGGTTGATGAAGATGACGGTCGCTTTGCTCTTGTTGATGATGCCAGTCAGTTTGCGCAGTGCTTGGCTCATCAGTCGAGCCTGCAAGCCCATATGGCTGTCGCCCATGTCACCTTCCAGCTCGGCTTGCGGGACAAGTGCTGCAACCGAGTCGACCACGATGAGGTCAACCGCGTTGCTGCGTACGAGCGTCTCAGCGATCTCAAGTGCCTGTTCGCCGCTGTCTGGTTGTGCGACGAGGAGGTTGGCCGTATCGACTCCGAGTCGTTTTGCGTACGCAGGGTCAAGCGCGTGCTCAGCATCGATAAATGCTGCCGTACCACCCTGCTTCTGAATCTCCGCGATCGCGTGAAGTGTCAGCGTCGTCTTGCCCGAACTCTCTGGGCCATAGATCTCGATGATACGACCTTTTGGATAGCCACCACCGAGTGCAAGATCAAGTGATAACGCCCCGGATGGCAGCAGTTCGACGTCTGCTTTGCGGGACTCACCTAGTTTCATGATCGAGCCATCACCAAATTGTTTGGTAATCTGCTCTAGTGCGAGCCCCAGTGCCTTTGCCTTACCGTTGTCGGCGACAGTGTCATCTGTTTTTTTCGATTTATCAGCCATGTACCCTCCTCAATTTCCTGTGTGGCGCCATTATCCGCACGGAAGCTAATATTTTACTGTATTCACTGGCCTCGACTGAAAAAGTTTTGGCGGGCGAATATCCACCCATTTACTCCACTATTATACTCCGTCAGATGCTATAATTATAGCTATGAGATCACGTACACAGGCTGGATTTACTGTTGTCGAGTTGCTTGTCGCGGTAACATTGCTGATCACGGCAGGCGTCCTCGTCATCCAGCAGAAGTCCCAAATTGAGCGAACCGATCGCGATCGCGAGCGTAAAATTGCGCTCAATGCGATGTTTTACAGCCTGGAGGAAGTCTACTTTCCTGCGAACAATGCGTATCCTGCGAAAATTTCGAAAGACAATCTCACGTCAATGGATCCTAGTCTCTTCAAAGATCCTGATGGTATCACCCTCGGTGATGCAGAGGCAGATTACCACTACGACCCGACTAATTGCGACGGCAATGTCTGCCGAGGCTATACTTTGCGGGCATCACTCGAAAACGAAGCTGACTACATCAAAAAATCATTGCGCTAGCGATACTAGCTCTCGTCAGGATCAACTGGGCGGCCGTTTTTGAAGGCCTCGATCGCATTGTTGAGCAAGGCAACCTGTTGGCTTGGATCAGCGACGTAGTTGAACCGATACGTCGTCTCGTCGCCTTCGGTAGATAGCCGCAGCGAACCATAGTTGAAAAATGTCTGCAGGAGCCCATGTTTGCGAAAACTCGCATCCTCAATATTACCAAGACTGATCGTCTGCTCTTTTTTAGAAAACAAACTTGCTTGGATGTGCTGCGTCACACTCTCATTGGTCAGGAAAAATTTATTACCCTCATAGACAACGGTGGCGATCACACCGAGGACAAAGACCAACACCATCACTCCAAGTATCATCATTGATAACCACTCAGAGCTCTCGCTCGTTGACGCGACAGCGATCATACCGTTCTGAACACCGACGATAGCCATAGCCATCAGTATCAGAACAATGACGACAACAGCCCATATCTCTATCAGCCCGATAATATGTCGTTTGACATAGCTGATGACGTACTCGCCGTCGCTGAGATTGAGAAATGGAAATAATCGTTTGGCTTCCTCATGTTTTTTGCGGACGGGCTCTGAGATAATCGGCTTGATCGGTTCATGGGGGCGCGCCATATAGACCACTTGTGGCTGATCAGCGGTCGTGCTCGCTGATTTTAGCTGCGACGTGTCAATCGCATTGCCCTTGCTATCATAGACAATAGTCGGTAACTGGTCGGGATTCTGAATTTTTTGCGCCATATGATCATTATACCAATCTTTTACTTACTCATGCGAGGTGACGACGTGCTTTTTCGGTCACGCGACGGCCACGAGGTGTTCTCTCGATAAAGCCGATCTGCATGAGATACGGCTCATAGAAGTCTTCGATCGTACTCATCTCGTCGCCAGTCAGCGCTGCAATGGTATTTAAGCCTACCGCTCTATCTCCATACGTCTCAACGATACTGCGAAGCAGGTTGCGATCGGCCGGATCAAGCCCCATCTCATCAATTTCAAGCAGCTCAAGTGCTTTGGTCGTGATCACGGTATCGACGATACCGTCGCCGTTGACGTCGGCGTAGTCTCGGACACGTTTGAGGAGGCGATTCGCAATACGCGGCGTCAATCGTGCACGAGTGGATAGCGTGTGCTCGGCCTGATCACGCAGCTCCGTGCCTAGTATGCCTGCCGAACGCCGAATAATCTGGGATATTTCCTCTGGCGTATAGAATTCCAACCGATACAGATGACCGAACCGATCACGCAGCGGTGCCGCGAGACTACCCGTGCGGGTTGTCGCGCCGATCACGGTGAACTTCGGCAAGTCAAGCCGAATACTCCGTGCCGCAGGGCCTTTGCCGATCACAATATCGAGTTTGAAATCTTCCATCGCACTATAGAGCACTTCCTCGACGGTGCGACTAAGACGATGAATTTCATCGATAAATAGTATATCGTTGTCCTGCAAATTCGTCAGAATACTCGCCAGGTCTCCCGCCCGCTCGATCGCCGGACCAGCCGTCACGCGTAGCCCTACGCCCATCTCGTTGGCGATCACATTTGCCATCGTCGTCTTGCCGAGCCCTGGTGGCCCATAGAGCAACACATGGTCGATCGGTTCACCGCGCTTCTTCGCTGCATCGATCGCCAGCTTGAGATTTTTCTTGAGTCGTTCTTGGCCGATATACTCATCAAACCGTTGCGGTCGTAGGGTCACTTCAATCACCTGCTCGTCGCTATCATCATGGATTCCCGTATCGATAATTCGTTCAATTGCCATACTACCATCGTCTCATACTTAATGACATGAGGGGAAGAGATAAAATTACCACATCTAATATCGACTATAGAGCGCAGCAGACAGTATCATAGAGATCAATGTCGGCACAAAAATAATAACAAGAACAACGATGAGAATTATTTTGCCCGCACTATGACGCCGTTTTTGTTTCAGCTCAGGGTGCTTTTGGTAAAAGAGGTGCTGCTGAATTGCGATAACAATACTAAGCGTTGCTGCCGTAATACTACTTGCGGCCAACAATCTACCGTAAAATCCGCTCAGTAGTTCACTCGCCTCAGAGCTGTATATCAGACCCAGTAGTAGCATCGCAACAAGTGCAACCATGCCATAATTTGCCCATATGACTTTCTGCATATTCGTCAGCTCACCTTCAATATCATAGAGAACTTTCCCGTATAGCGCCGTACCCAGTAAGACAAAGTATGTCGCATATAGCTTGCTGGTCACTTCACTATCCAGCACATCCCAAATGTTAAACACCGAGGTGAGAAAACCGAGTACAATCAATACTAGTGACACGTTTATCAGCATATTTGATGACCGCACCATTCGCTCACTCCGCGTATCTGTCGATACCGACACGACACCCAGTGCAATAAGCACAAATACAGCTGCAGAAAGCACTGTTGACACCGCCTTGCCTGTCGTTTCGTTCCACTCACCAATGAGTATCAGTAGCACCGCAAGTGCCGCAGCAGTCACAATACATCCAAGCAGCAATTTCATCGCAACAGAGCGAACCGACACAGCATAAGGGTTTTGGCGCGACTCTATGGTTGGCTGTTGAGGCTCGTCAACAGATGCGTGAGCCGCTGCAACTGACGCACTTTCAGTCACCGCAGCTGGGGCAGTTACCGTTTCGGCATTGGACGGAGGAGTGATAGGATCGGGATTTTTCGGTGATTCCTGGAGAATTTGTGTGTTATCCATATGGTTATCACTATATAGATCCTTCTATAGTCCGTCAAACGCTATGTTAGCCAGAGTCAATTTCATCGTTGCAACGCTTCCTTCACTCGGCGGCTTGTCGGTAATGTCACATCGATACCTTCTAGCGCTTTGGTAGCGTCGGCAAGTGTGTAGCCGAGTGCCATGAGCGCTTCGAGGGCTTCATCGCTCGTATCTAGCTCCGTTTGAATCGGCCTGCCAGTATCGTAATGGGTTGCGAGACCAACTTTGTCATGCAAATCGACGACGACACGTTCGGCCGTCTTTTTACCGACACCACTTGCGCCCGATACGTACGCCGCATCACTATTGGCGATCGCGTTGCGTACCTGCTCAGCGGTACCAAGGCTCAGTATGGCAAGTGCCGCTTTCGGCCCGATACCCTGTACGGTAATGAGTAGTTCAAATAGCTTCTTGGCCGCAAGCGTACTAAAACCAAATAATTCCTGTGACTGCTCACGGACATGATGATACGTGTAGAGTTTGACGATCTCATCGAGTTTCACTGCATCAAAATCACCGAGCGGCACATTAACTTCATAGCCCACACCGTGCACATCGACGATAATAGCACCGTTAAACTTCTCAACAACTTCGCCCGCAACATGCGCAATCATACCCCCATTATCCCACACCCCACTTGCTCAAGGTCTGTCCTTGAGCAATAATAGGATCATGCCTACAAGAAACCTCGTAAAAGTGTATGCTCCGGATAGCTATTATCACATCTACAGCCGCGGAGTAAATAAACAGCCCATATTCAACGATGAGCTTGATTACGCATTTTTCATATCACTCTTCAAACGATACCTTGCACGCACACCCGTCACGCGGCCAAAACATGCGCCTTATAAAACATTTTCAGGCTCACTTGATCTGCTCTCTTTTTGCCTAATGAGGAACCACATACACCTGTTTGTATACCAACATGACCAGTATGCCATCAAATCATTCATGGCAGCGCTCCTTACGAGTTACAGCCGATACTACAACCAAAAACATGACCGTGTCGGGCCACTATTTCAAAGCCGCTATCTGGCACGGATCATCTCAAACGATAGTTATTTGAAGCATATTTCGCGCTATATTCACCTCAACCCTACCGATTGGCAGTCATACCCATATTCAAGTATCAAATATTACCAAGAGTGTGCACACGCAGAATGGATTAATACCACGCCGATATTTGATCTTTTCGATACAGCGCAAAACTATATGAACTTTCTTGAAGAGTATGACGGCTATGAAATATCTCACGAAGTCATCGAGCCAATATTAGCTGGGTATGAATAACCGAACCGTGCCTCATCACCTTATGCTCAAGGTCTGTCCTTGAGCATAAGGGAGTGGGTAATGGCGGCGGCGAGGGCGTCGGCGACGTCGTCTGGTTTAGGTGCTTTCTTAAGCTGCAAGTGTAATCGCACCATTTCTTGCATTTGCTTTTTATCTGCTTTGCCATAGCCGGTCAGCGTCTGTTTGATCTGTAGTGGCGTATATTCGTGGATCGGCAACCGCGCTTTGCGTCCAGCCAGCATGGCAACGCCGCGCGCATGACTGACACTCATCGCTGTCGTAACATTGCGGGCAAAAAATAATTTCTCGATCGACATGCAATCTGGCTTTGTCTCAGCGATAATTTCGGTCAATCCATCATAAATCTCTTCAAGCCGCTCATCCAGCGGCGTATGCGCCGGCGTCTTCACGACACCGGCCGTGACAAGTTGCGTGCGATTGCTCGTCACATCGATCACGCCAAAACCAAGTATGCCCGTGCCTGGATCGATGCCGATAATTCTCATAATAGATAGTATACCTATTTGCGCCCAAGTTTGCTGGCGAGACGCTTCCAGCCGCTACCGATCTCGCTGCGCCATTCGTACAGCGCATACCCAACCCCGCCCAGCCCGACGACCGCCGCGATCGCATAAGGATTGGTGAGCACTGTAGCCGCCGATGATCGATCAGTTTTCGCCTCCTGTGTCAGTGATGGTGCGACTGCCGACACGCCGAGAACCTTCCGACAGCGGTTAGTTGCGGGATTGCGTTCGTAGCCTTCATCACACGGGATAAGCTCTGCGACCGCACTGGCGATACTGCGACAACGGTTAGTTGCGGGATTGCGCTCCTGTCCTTCGCCGCACGGCACGAGGGCTGCAACCGCGGCAACGGCTGATGACTTACAGCGGTTTGTCTCAGGATTGCGATACTGCCCCTCCGGACAGGTCGCCAGCAAATTGACCGCCTCTTCGATGGCGCGGCAGCGATTGGTTTCAGGGCTGCGATATTGACCGACAGGGCATGCTTTGACTTCTTGGACAACCACTGGCACCGTGATGACATTGTCGGCCACCGGCTGTGGTGTCGACGTCCATTGCCACTCGCCCGCCGCATTTGCCGCATACGACCAGCCTTGTTGATCGCTTCCTGCACCCATGTATTTCGTCATCGTCGATGGATACTTTGCAAGTCCATACATATCTTCTAGCCATACATAGCCACCAGAATTTGTCAGGCTGATACGCCCGCCGTCGTCCGTCCGATGTACCGTAATATAACCCGCATCATTGGGCTGTATACCTGCAAGCGAAAACGTATTTGATGATGTGCGCGACGACGAATTACTATCACTACGCAGCACATATTGAGATGTGTCGGTCGTCACATCATCGACTTTGAGTTTAACATAATCACCACAGAGCACACTCGTGTCGAACGGATCACACTCACTCGCATATGAATAGATCTCAACGATATGTAAACGCGGCGCATCAGGAATTTCATACAGACCGTTGTCAAACAAATTCACGCTATTTGCATAATGCGGTTCGATAATTGATGATGCCGTGATCGCAGTAAACGAACTTGTCGACGAGCTATAGCCAGTTGTCGTTTGATTGCGTTGCCATATCTCGTAATAATTATTTTTCGTCGTCGAAACTTTGGTGTATTTCATATCGTAGACAACACTGCGCAGCCCTGATCCTGTTGGCGGTACAAGAGTAATCGTTGCTTTATCTGGAGTGACCGTAACAAGCGGCGACTGTGCGTAGTGATAGGTCGCGCCATCGACAACACTAGGCAAACTTGCAATCACATGCGTATTTGGCTCAAACCAGCCACTACGTGAACTCGTGAAATCTAGTTTGTTTTCAGGCTTCGTATCACCAACAAACATACTCCACTGCGCAAGATCGATCGGCGCATCAGAATTGTTATACAGTTGCACAAATTTTACACTTAGCCCATCGTCGCTGCGCTGATAGGCAGAGACGTAGAGCTGAGGTTCATCCGTCAAATAACCATCACTTGTACTGATTGCCCAGGCACTGCTACCCAGTAGGCCTGTCATCGCAAGCGTTAACCCCACCCACAGTACTGCCCTGACTGTGCGGTTCATCTATCATGAGAATACGCTCATTGTCAGCTGAGCGCAACTGATTCTGTCTATTTTACATCAGCATTGTTGTAGACATTGACGACATCATCGAGATCATCAAGCATGTCAAGCAAACGAAATAACTTTTCTTCGGTCTCTGCTGTATCGATCGGCACCATCGAATTTGGCACATAGCTGAGCTCGGCGTCTTTGACAGTCAAGCCCCCCGCCATCAATTGCTGTCGCACGGCATGCAGGTCTTTCATGTCAGTATAGACAAGCATGTCATCGCCATCGACGACAGCATCTTCCGCACCCGCATCGAGCACGCTCATGAGCAACTCGTCGGCGTCACCCGTCACACCCAGCGTGATCACGCCGCGACGAGTAAATTGAAATAGCACGCTACCTGGCTCTGCAACTGCACCGCCGGCTTTGCTAAACGTGTGTTTGATTTCAGGAAATGTTCGATTGCGATTATCCGTCGCAACTTCGACGATAATCGCCGTGCCGCCCGGACCATAGCCTTCGTAGACAATTTCTTCCAGCTGCGCCGCATTTTTATCAGAGACCCGGTCAATCGCGCGCTGGATATTGTTCATCGGCATGTTGGCTGCTTTTGCTTTTTCGATCGCCAGTGCAAGTGATGAATTCAGCGATGGATCAGTACCGCCGCGTGCCGCGATGGCAATTTGATTACCGAGTTTGGTAAATACTGCGCCGCGTTTTGCATCTTTGGCGCCTTTTTCGCGTTTGATCGTCGACCATTTGCTGTGCCCTGACATATACTATCCATTTTACCCTCAACCACTGAGAGCGCGCAAGCTGAAGCACTTACTCGACAAGGCTCTGTTCGCGAAAATTGTAGCGAAGTCGTCGCCACATAGCGATAAAGATACCCGCGATAGCAAGGTAAACGGCAACCATACCTACAGGCGACACACTAACTGCAAGCTGCGCCCATTCTGGCTGCGCCAGCCAACGCACCACCGCCACAAAATAGCTGAGCAAAACTTCAGCCGGTAACGATACGACGAAGCCAAGCAGCGGCACGATCATCGACACCAGGCCTGCAATAAATGTAAGGAGCATCGCGAGCGGGATAAGCGGCGCGCTAAGCACATTCGCAACCAGAGCCAGTACCGGCAAGTTGCCAAATACCATTAGTACGAGAGGTAGTGTCATGATCTGCGCAGCCGTCGTCTCAAACACAATTTGCAGCAGTGCTGGTACCTCACGCTTTTTCATGACAAGCCGCACGAGTAGCGGCGAGACTATCAGCACACCGCCAAACGCGAGAAATGACAGCCACCAACCGACATCCGCCCAAAGATAGAGCGGATTGATCATCGCCGTCAGGGCCGCAACGTACACGATAAGTAGTAGTGGATGAAATCGCCGACCATAATACCACGCCAGTATGCTAAGACCTGACACAATGCCTGCGCGCACCATACTCGGACTCGCGCCAGAAATCGCGATGAAACCCGCGATCATCGCGCTCGACGAAAACGCGACCAAGTATTTCGAACGTTTTTCAAACAGCCGCTTTGCAAAACGAACCAGTATCGTAAGATTGTAACCACTCGCCACTACCAAATGTGTCAGCCCGACAATGCGTAGCTGTTCATCAAGTTGTGGCGGCAGTGATGTCTTTTGCCCCACGACAAATCCAATGCCGAGACTGGCCGATGGTTCGACAATTGTTCGTTTGATCGCCGATGAGAAATCATCGCGGAGATTAAGCATTGGGTCATCGCCTCGCTGGTGCTGCAAGACTATCCCCGAAAGACTGATCTGATACACACCGAAACCTTGCTTGGCCGTACCCGCTATCAGCAGCTGATCACCACGGCGAAATGTCTGCTCGCTCCGAATCACTACCCAGGCCGAGCCTGCATAATGAGCATCTTTCATATGCATATCGCCCAAGACGATACGCACCAACCCGTTCGCCGTAACCTGCGGATCTTCCGCGATAGTACCGGCCAGGACGATCGATTGTGACACGAGATTTTGCATTGGCTGTAGCTGATACTGCATGTCAGTCCCGCGCATCGTGCCGAGGATCATCGCGCACCACGCCGCCAGCACGACCATATACCATCTCGCACGTACAAAACTGCCTGCAATGACGATGAATAGCATGACCGCAAGCCACCACTGCCACTGAACCATCACAACGCGGCTTACACCCAATCCGACGATCAAACCCAGACATATCCAACCAAGCGTATACGACGAATGAAACTTTTGATACCGCCACGTGGTGAACATCATCTGCTGTACAGTATACTCCGTTGACAATAACAGATACAAAATGATATATTAGTGCGGCTAGTTGCAATGACTGCAGCCAGTGCAAACAAAAAATACTTGCGTGCAAGATTTTTTGTTTGAGAGGAGCAGCCGACCGTACAACGAAGTAACAATATGTCTATTTTGTTACGAGTTAAAAGGTCGATGTGCGACGAGGGTCCGTAGCTCAGCCGGTTAGAGCACCTGCCTTTTAAGCAGGGTGTCATGGGTTCAAGCCCCATCGGACCCTCCAAGAAAAAACACCTATCTGAAAAGATGGGTGTTTTTTCTTGAACAGCATTCCTGATATGGGCTTGAACGGGATTGCCAGTGGCAATCCCCGGCACTCTTACTCAATAGGTGCTTGTCAGCACGTTTTGAGTTGGCGCGTAGCGACAAGGCAAGTCCCGTCAGATCCCTATCTCGCTCAATGCTTCTCTGATTTTGCGTGTTTTCGCGGAGAGACATTGTGGATCGTAAATGTATCGATGATCGCCGCAAGTAGCCCTATCATGACCAGTGTATTCCGCTGTGCGATTATAGTAGCGATGAGATCACGTGTCTTGCTATCAGTTGCGGGCCATGTTGCCGTCAACGGACCTATCAGCAGCAGCGTACCCAATACGGCAAATGCAAGTGATGATACAAGTGCCGCGCGTTTACTCCGATAGGTTGGGCCGCTGATCAACATGATCACCGCAGGGGCAATCGTCACAAAGATGATTGCTGCGATACGCGCGCCTAGCGGCTGAAATTGCACATCATTGGCAAGCAGAAAATCACCGACGTAGCCGCTCGCATTTTGCGCCAAGACCACACCCGCCGCGAGCGCCATCGCCAGCACGCCATAACGCCGCTTCGTCATAAACGCGAGCACAAACAACGAGCAAAACACGACAGCAATAGCCACAAGCGTCATGCTTCTATAATATCACGCGCCGATTTTGTCTTTTCTATGGCTGCGCCCAGCGTTCATCTCGATATATTCAATAATTGGCGTCGCTACGTCGCGATTTGTCACTTTTTCAATGCCAAAACCCGGGCTAGCATTGACTTCCAAAATGAGTGGCCCATGATCAGACCTCATCAGATCAACACCGCAAAGATTGAGACCCATTGATTTTGCTGCCTTGAGTGCAGTCTTCTTTTCTTCATCCGTAAGAACAATTTTTTCACCTTCTCCACCCTGATGCAGATTGGAACGGAAGTCATCATCTAGGCTTTGTCGTTTCATGCTCGCGATCACTTTCCCACCTACAACAAATACGCGTATATCCATGCCGGCAGATTCCTTGACGAATTCTTGCAGCAAAATGTTGGTGCCGTCAGTGTCCATCACATGAAATGCCTGCAAGACAGATTTGGCAGCTTTTTTTGTTTCAGCAAGCACAACGCCATTGCCATGCGTGCCGCGTGCCAATTTGATAATAATCGGCGCTCCACCGAGATGCTCGATGAGATTATCTACATCGACGTTGTCGCGTGACACGACAGTTTTAGGTATACCGACACCTGCTCTTGCAAGTAGTTGCATACTCCGAAGTTTGTCACGAGAACGAACAATTGATATTGAGCTTGTGATAGTATACACACCTTGCATCTCAAACTGCCGTACAATCATCGAACCATATTTGGTCATGCTGTTTGCTATACGAGGAATTATGGCGTCATACCCAATCAATGGTTCACCTTTGTACCACACCATAGGTTGTGATTTCTCGATAGTAGCATAGCAATCACGATATTTGACGACATCCACTTCATGACCGCGGCTCTTAGCAACTTCTTTGAGGCGCTTCGTAGAATAGTTACCTGGTCCATTCGATAAGATCGCGATTCTCATAACTCTATATCTCCTCGTTGGTTATCTGCATGATATTTTTCAAAAAACGCTTTCGGATCTTGTGTAAATTCAGCATGAAATATGTTCTGCTTTTCCTGAGTATATGTGCCTTTTGATACATCAACAAGAAATTTTCTTTTTAGCAATGCGCAGCCTATAAGGACAGGAAATCTATTGTGCGATCTATCCGCAAGCGTAAATGACCCGCGAACTTTACGGCCTGCAATTTCTATCGTCAAAGATACTCGATAACGAAGCTGTCGCATACCGTTTGAGCTGCGGATTAGATTGACCGAGAAGCTACGTGTCTTGTGGCGTTTACCACTGTAATGCGGTGATTCTTTTGCAAAGAGCACAAATGACAATTCATTTGTATCATCTATGTAGAGTTCCGATGCCCAGATCGATGATGTATCAGCACCCGTATCGATCTTGACGGGCACGTTTTTAATCCCATCAAGCGGAAAATTCACTTTCGCGGTGCGGCCTATAATTGTTAATTCTGTTTTCGTCATATCTCCACCTTACTATACTTAGAAAATAATGCATCAATGTAACGAGTGGCAAGATCGTCGATCGGGCGACCCTCTGAAGGCATCATATGCAGCCCAAAACTCGGTGATGCATTTATTTCGATCAACTTCCAAGTCCCTGCCGCAATATCATACAAAAAGTCAACGCCACATATAAATGCGCCGGCAATGTCTGACATGCATATTGCCTGCTCTATCATCTCTTTTGGAATTAGCTGGCCGCATTCTACTGCGCGACCGCCAGTGCCCATATTAGCCGTTCCAACAACCTGAGTATATTCGCCAATAGCTGGAATTTTTTGTCGTTTTCTTGCAGTCAAATAGCGATGCGCTGCTGCGATATCGATCATGTTCATCTTCTTCGTATACGGTTCACTACCGCGATCTGAATTGGTATTTTCAATCGCAATTAACTCATCAATGGTATGTATGCCATCACCTACTACACTAGCTGGCTCACGTCGAATCGCACCCACAAACGTACCATCAATGATCAGCACTCGTATATCGACGCCCTGTACAAACTCTTGCAATAATACTTTTTTTGATTCACTGTGTGAGGCCGCAGCATCGATCGCTTTTTTCAATTGAAGCTGTGATGTGATATTCGTCGAGACACCATTGCCATGTGCGCCATCAATTGGCTTTACGACGATTCGCTGGTATCGCTGCAAAAAATCGCACGCGTGGACAAAATCATGATAGACTTCCGTAACAGGTATCGGCGCCACATGATATCGAGTCGCAATCTCATATGTCAATGACTTATTGCCTGTAATCGCCACCGATGTGGCCGCAGATACATCAGGCTTTGCACCAACTATTGCGTGATGCCGACCATTAAAATCAAATAATAATACTGTTACCTTGGATAATCTCACCACATGTGCATCAATACCTCTCCTCTGAAGTTCGTCGTAAATCGCACGTGAGGTAATCTTGAGTTGTAATGGCTGACTCATACTATTATGCCGACCCTTCATAGACTACTCCATAACCAGCTTTTTCCGCAATCACTTTTTGATACGGATTGGTAGGGTCGGTGTGAGTTTTAAACAAATTCCGCAAGCTTTCTATATCGCCTCGCTCATATAGCTGCTGAAGCAAGGGTATGGCCTTGATCCGCCCAAACGCATAGGCCATATCTTTGTGATATGTCATGTGTTCGTACCCTGCGGGCATGTCAACAGGTAAGCTACGCTTAAACCTCACGTTCGCCCGTGCGGTTGCGGCTTTGGCTTTTTCAATTTTTTCTGGTGTCAGTTTCTCACCAGTCTTCAAATCCATCAATACGCTATACCGCCACGTCATCTCGTATATCTCAGCAGTATTTCTACCTTCTAGTTCAGCTGCTGCAATTGCGATGTAATAACGGACATTCTCGGAACGCCACTGTGACGCTAGTTGTTGATCAAGTTCATCACAAGCAATAGATTCAAGCAATATCAAAAGTCCTTCTTCAAAGCTCAAGTAGTCAGGATTACCGCCATCGCGAAACTCGCTAAAAATACCAAAGCCAGTCATTGGCACCTTAGATGCAAGACCGTCCATCGTTCTACCTCCGTGGCCAAGCAACTCATGCATGATCTTGCCAAATAGCTTCTGCGGGCTATCAACCGGTACCGCACGCTTTGCCATGCCAATATTGACCGACAGCGTCGGTGTATTCCATGACAAGTTACTATTATTTGGTTTCTTTTGCACCGTAATCCCAGATACCCCTTTGGGATCTCTTAGTGTAAGTGCCTGGGAAAATACCTCATATAGTTCCTCACCGGTGCATTGTGGCTCGACACCTTCAGCCAATGCTCGAGGCACAACTACTTGTTCCCAATACCGAACTGCCAGCTGATAATACTGGCTAAACTCTTCGAATATAAATTCTTTTATCCACTGCGCTGCTTCTGGTGTGAGGCGATCAATACCGCACCGCCCTCGCTCAAGTCCACGCATGTGTACGCCGCGTGCATCAAACCCCTGCTCAAGCTCACTTTTTATACGCTGTGCATCTTCATCACCATTCAAAATCTTTGCATCAATAGCTGCCCAGACTTCGCCACGAAGTTTTTCATACATAGTTGAATCTGGCGAGCCATACAAAGCTTCATTGAGACGACGATATTTCTCCGCGTAGAACAATTTCTCATCGGCAGTTATATCTGAACGATTCAGCTGTTGTACTGCTTCAACAAATTCGATTTCTTTGTAGCGAAACAGAGCGCTGCGAAACGTTATCTCCGCAACATCCTCATCTAGATCAACTGGGTTATCGGGATCACGCAACAAGGTTATGATATCTTCCAGCGACTTTTTCTCAAGCTCAAATGATATTGGTTGGCCATCTTCATCAAATAGTTTGGTGTAGAGATATGGTACATTATCTTGCTCGCCGGCAATCAATGCAGCTTCGCCTGATTCACGTACCCCTCTATCATTTTCAAAATACTCATATGTTTGCAGCGCAAGCGCAGGAGTCGTTTTAGGTCTCAGCATTTCCAGAAAAACACCCCGATCCATATTTTCAGGGCTAAACACGGTATAGATTTTGTTTGGAGCATTCATACTATGACGTATACTATACTATAAAACATACGGCTGAGTCAACTATTACCTCTAGAAAATTGTGTTTTTTGCGTGTTTGAATTGGTCGAGTAATTCGCGCTGTTTTTTGCTTAGTTTGGTCGGTATGTCGACGACAATACTGACGATGTGGGCGCCACGGGAGTTGCCGCGTAGGTGCGGCACGCCGTGTGATGAAAGTTTAAAATCAGTACCGCTTTGCGTGCCGGCGGGGACTTTCATACGGATAGGCCCGTCGACCGTATCGACATCGATCTCCGTGCCAAGTGCCGCGTCCACCATTGCGATGTGTTCTTCACTGAGTATCAGGTCACCTTCGCGAGTAAATTTCTTGTGTGGTTTGACGCGCAAGTTGACGTACAAGTCACCTTTGGCGCCGCGCGCAATCGCTTCGCCCCGTTCACGGAGACGTATGGTCGCACCATCGTCGACACCCGCTGGTACTTTGATGGTGATGTCCTGACGTTGCCTCTCCGTGCCGCTCCCGCGACAAACCGAGCAGACTTTTTCTGGCACTTTCCCGCGACCATGGCAGGTATCACAGACAACTGCTTGTTGGATCGCACCAAACATTGTGTTCATGACACGAGTTTGTTGACCGGCACCTTTGCAGGTATCGCACGTCTTCATCTCATGACCCGGCTCGACAGTCGAACCTTTGCAATGCGAGCATTCATCGTCAAGATTGATAGAGATCTTTTTCTCCGTACCAAACACAGCATCTTCAAATGTCAGATCGAGATGTGTCTCGACATCGCGACCGCGAGTCGGTTGCCGTTGTCGCTGTGCGCTGCCACCAAAAAACGAACTGAATATATCACCCAATCCGCCATCACCAAAGTTAAATTCGAACTGCTGACCACCCTGACCACCAAATCCCTGGAACCCTTCGAACGGATTGCCGCTATAGCCACCACCCGACGACCCGCCGACGCCCGCGTGGCCGAATTGGTCATAGCGCTGACGTTTCTGCTGGTCTTTGAGCACTTCGTAGGCTTCGTTGATCTCTTTAAACTTCGTCTCATCACCACCATCTTTATCTGGATGATATTTGACAGCTAGTTTACGAAACGCTTTCTTGATCTCGTCGGCCGACGCAGTTTTAGAAATACCTAATATTTCATAATAATCACGTTTTGACATACCTATACCAGCCTGTTCTCAACATATTTACTTGCTTGAGGCTTAGAAATAATCCGTGTGCTATCCGCATTTGACGAGAGAGCGGAACTGGGACGATATTCATATCCTACATGCATGATTTTTGCACCCGTCTTTCGGACGGCCTTAAACGCTGGTACAAGATCAGTATCCGCGCTAACTACAACCAGCTCAGTTTGATCATTTGCTTCTGTGAGCAGCTTGACGGCAAGACCGACATCCACGCCTTTTTCGATGAGGTTCCATTCACGACGCCCACAATCTTTACATGGCTCACCTTCACGAGCACGCAAGTACCCAACTTTATGAAAAATTATTTTTTGATTTTGCAGCATATTGACAAACGCTGCCTGCAACACGATTGCGGCTTCTGACTTTACCCGTATCTCTTCGTTATTGTCGTATCTTCGCAAACGAGCGCCAAACCAAATAATTTCCGAGGGTATACGGTCAGATAAGAGATCTTCTACAAGACCACGAAAATTGTAATTGTTTAGTACTGAGCGCGGTGCTCTCTCTTCACCATCACCAGCTAATAGTGTACGAAGCCCGTATGTCAGATTCTCACCATCGATTAGTGCAATTCTACGCATAACTTTTTGCCACATAAAAACCTCGCGAGAGCGAAGCCCAAGCGAGGTGCTGTACTTTCAGATTAACATATGGTTTTATATGTGTCAAGTATTTTCTCTCATTACCAGTGAGACTTACAGATATAGGACGATTTTCTTCCATGGTAAAATTATAGACTTTTAGCACTCCAAATACAAGAGTGCTAATCATCTATCGCTATCTCTACTTGGAGCAGAGGCTAGTAGGAGGCAATATCTCAGCGGCAGTCACCGCTGGCATCTGCAGAACTGCACCTACATGGAGATGATATTCCTCAAAGCCAGGCCAACCGGCATTCACGGCATATACTCTACTCCATTGATCATAGCTTCCGTAGTATTTTTCAGCAATACAGCCGTACGTATCACCAGATTGCACAGTGTACGTTCCAGCCGGTTTTACAGGTGCATATCCGTTTGCGGCTGTCCCATTCGTCGACTCTGCCTTGCCCGAAGACGCCGTCTTGTCCTGCATGTCGGTCGCCGGCTCACTCGCTTCACTCGCGACGCCATCTTGTACGATCTTTGTCTGGTCGGACGCTGAAGCTACAGGTGCAGCAGCTGCGATATAGCTTTTGATGAGTTGCTGCGTACTTTGGCCGTCCAGTGCTGCGATTCCCGTGAGGCCGATGATCAATGGCAGGACAATAGTCGAGCCGAGTGTGATAAGTGTATTGCGAAACAATGTTTTCTCAGTCATAGTGTTACGCCCTCTTCGCTTTCGATGATTTTGTATCAGGCTCTAACACAGCCATACACACGCCAAGAACACACATGAGCAATAGTAATATAATCGTCGCAAGCCAATCACCTGCGAGCACAATGCGCCACGCATCTTTAACTGTTTTCCACATCATCGTCGTATCGACGTTACTAATTGCAGCGGCAATATACCCAAGTAACCTCGCCGTAACACCTGCCAGCAATCCGGCAACAATACCACGCTTCGCCTGTACTGTATTTGTTGCACGTCGCTCAACTTGGTTGGCGACATAGAGTCCCCATGCGGTGACGACAAGTCCGCCGATCCCCCACCATGCATTGTGATAAAACGCCGACAACCACGCGCCAGAAAACAATGGCACGCCCGCCAGCAGCCCCACCCACTGGTAACGTTGTAACTCCATGACCCCTCCTATTATGGTTATGCGTATTGTAAACTAGTTTTTTAAAATATGCAAAATTATACCTCATATAGACACATACTCTATACTGAAACTATGCAAAAAGATTACACGCCTGTCGTCGTGATCGGTCCGTCTGGCGCCGGCAAAAGCACCCTTATCAATAACCTCTTACGCACTATTCCTAGTCTTCATATCCATAAAACTGTCACGACACGACCTAAGCGAACCCCGGCAGAAAACGATACGCATGTTTTTGTCAATGAAGTAGAGTTCGAAAACATGATAACCTCAGATCAATTCTTGGGCTACACAAAACTTTTTGGATATCGCTATGGATTATTAAAATTACCCGTACGACTACAGAGTCCTGCCATCGTCATACTGAGGGCACAGTTCGTCGAGATATTTCGAAGTTTTTATCCCGACACACATGTTGTTGCAGTGATCGCTCCCGTGAGTATCCTCGAGAAAAGACTGACCGCACGAGGTGATACTGATAGGGTAAACCCTGCATCGCTATATGATGAAATCATTGCTAGCTGCCAGTTAGCAAATACGCGCATCGACACGTCCACGACGATCGATGCCGTCACAGAGATCAGGAAAATCCTATGCGGTTAGACTACTTCATTATCCTCACCACAATCCTCGGCATCAGCTTAACATTATGTGAAACACTTGCGCATTACACACGTATTCCAGGTCCAATATTGCGTAAAGTGGTCCATGTTGCAATGTGTATGATCATTGTCGCAAGCTGTCTATTTTTCGATTTTCACCTCTTTACCACCATCGGACTGACATTTTTTGTACTGATGATCATATCTCGCAAGTTTTATCGTTGGCGCAGTTTGGCCGACCGAGCTGACTCTTCATATGGCGAAATATTATTTCCACTCGGTATCGCAATATCCGCGATGCTCGCTGATACGGTAAATTCATTTATCATCAGTATGATTATCCTCGGGTTATCAGATACCATCGCCTATATCATCGGAAAAAACATTTCGTCTCCCAAAATTATTTTCAACAAGACGATCGGGGGCAGTAGCGCCTGCCTAGTCACATCATTCATCATATTTATCATCAGCGACATTTCGCCTGCATTCCTCTTCGCATGCGCCATAACCTTTGTTGAGCTGATAAGCCCTTACGGTAGCGAAAATTTATTTCTGCCTATAGTAACAGTCATGCTGCTCCGCCTTACGATTTAGACTCAACGATAGCTTCACGTTGGATTTGAATACCAAAAAGAAACATCATGACGGTGAGGACAACGATGAAGTAGTAGTGCGGGTTTCCAACATCGTAATACTCTAGCCAGACATGAACCAAACAATAAAATACCCAGCCGCTTAATGACCGACCGACGATTGCGATATACAGCAGTTTAAGATCCAACGTGGTGCTTTGCAGGCATCGCCATAGCGCCCACAGAGCAATACCGCCAAATAACATAGTAACGATCACTGCAATGGTCGCATGTACCACAAGGATCGGTAGCATTGCAATAACACCAATACTCAATAATGCTCCCGATACCACCAGTGTTTTCCTCAAGCCATGTCGTACTAGATAGGTATACTTTTTTGTCTTGCGATCGCCTTTTTCATCACGGATGTCTTTGAGGAGCAGACGACCGACAAATATGATGTAGAGTCCAACTCCCGCAATAATTGTCATTATATCGTACCGCCCGCCGCTCGCAATTGCAGCAGCAAAAGGAACACCGACATATCCCAAAGGTAGTAATAGTTGCGCAAATAAGCCGCGTGCTGATATTCGCCAAGGAGGCAATGAATAGACGACGTTGAGGCAGATAAAACCAAAGGATGCTATAGCAAGTCGTATATCGATACAGGTAGCAACGACGATCATGGCCAGGCCAACACAGCCTATTACGTAGCGTAGTTGTCGTGTATTCAATGTACGATTGATGAGCGGACGATCGGCAACAGCTTCATCTGAGCGAAAATTGATTGCATCGACCCTCTCGTCGCTAAGATCGTTTATCGCGACAGCATGGATGTACCAAAGTGCAATATACGCTAAGCCAAGTCCGATAGAAATTGGCTCAAATGTTATAGCCGATAGACCGAGGGCTAGAAAATAATGAACGCTGAGCACGGCGTATGTTCTTGGCCGCAATAGTTGCCAGAGAGCTTTCACGTACATGATCATATACTACAAACACTTTGAGCTACGTGCACACGTGATCGCACTCTGTGCAATCCCATAAAAAAACGACACGAGCCACCATCCATAGAGCGCACAACCAATGACGGCTACCCATGCCGTCACCGTAACACCAAGTTTTCCGATAGAAACCGTAAATGCCTTATCCTTATTACCCATCACACGTTTCACTGAGTATACTTGCCATGCGACACTGACAACATTCCAAAGGACGATCGCCACGCCTAACATCGCTACCCCATACGCCATGCCAATGAACGGCAAATACCCCAATACATCAGCTCTCGGCTCGACCGAACGAGCGTAGCTATCGAAACCAAACACAACAATTACGATAACTGCTACAAACACAAACGGGAACATCAGCTTGACTTTTGCTCGTGCGATAGCACGTACATCTGCGATGTTCTTTTTCACGCCTGCAGACAATTTCGAAGTATTTTGTAACTCGTCCAGTCTATCTCTGTATTTTTTGACAGGCAACCAAAGCACAACGATACTCAATAGTATTGGTATAAGATTTGCTGCTATAGATGACTCATCGATCGTAACCGTTACTATACAGCATAGACTGACCTATTATCAATATACACGGGCATGTATAATCAGGTTTATGAAATACGAAGGCACAAAACTCAGCAAATTTGATCCAGTTGACCATATCGATCAACTTGAGATTATCGACCTAGAGGTCGGCACAGGCGATGAAGTCCAGCCTGGTGCGACAATCACCGCACATTATACGGGTGCTCTTTGCAAAAATGGCATCATCTTTCAAAGCTCACATGATTTTGGCAAGCCAATTACATTTAGCCTAACCCAAGTAATCCGCGGCTGGACCGATGGCGTACCCGGCATGCGCGTCGGCGGCTGGCGGCGGCTGATTATTCCTGCAGCGCAAGCCTACGGTGAGCGTAGCCCATCACCAAATATACCCGCCGGAAGCGATCTTGTGTTTGACATTGAGCTCATCGACATACGCTAGTTCAGCAATTTCACTTACCCCTAGCCCGTAATAACTTCTCTGAGGGTCTGACTACGGCTTATCAACGGTAAACGTTGTCACGCCGACAGGGGTAGCTGCACCACTACTGTCGATCCCCGCGTACTGTCCTGCCATAGCTTCGCCACCAGGTAATTTTACCTTTTCACCTGGATGGATGCGATTGGGATTCTTGATGTGCGGATTGAGCTCGCGGATTTTATTCAGATCGGTACCATACCTCTTTGCAATCTCAGTGAGATTATCACCTGCAATAACCGTGTGTTCGACAGATATTTTTGTGGCTGACGGATATGGTGATCCCTGCGAGGCAACAGCATCACCGAGCTCAGAATGTTGTACTGTCACAATAGTACCGCCCGGTAATTTTATCTGTTCTCCAGCTTTGACTTTATTTAGATTCTTAATTTGGGGATTGAGCGCACGGATAGCTTTCAAATCAACACCATATTGTTTCGCGAGACGCGATAAGGTGTCGCCGACAGCAACTGTATAAGATGGGGGCAACTGTATACTCACTGGCGCAAGTGCATCATTGGCATATTTTACAGCGTTTGTCGTATCGACATCATTGCTGTAGTCTTCGGTAAACTCCACCTGCTTGGGGCGAAACAAACCGAGGAATGAGCTCACAAACCCAGGCATTCTTGACTCGCCTTGACCAGCACGCCTGCGATCTTCGGCGGCATTCGCCAAATCCACCTGTGCTGCCATCGCCTTATTTGCCAGAGCGTGGTCCTCGCTACTATTATAGACAGCATCGAGATTTACTTGCGGCGCTTCACCGCCCGGAATTTTTATCTGCTGACCAGTGCGGATCAGATTTATATTCGTGATATCCGGGTTAAGTGTACGTAGCTCCTGAAGACTAACTCCGTATTTCTGCGCAATTTTGGTGAGATTGTCGCCTGCGGCAACAACATGTGACGATGCAGGGGGGACAACAGGTGTGCCGTACTCACCTGCTGCCGCCATCCCTATCGCATCATGTGATTGCAGGGCTTCATCTAACTGTTGTCGCTCTCTCGCGGCAGCTATTTGCGCACGCGCCATCTTCTCATCCTCGATTTCTTTTGGAGTGAGAGCTCGAGGAGTTGCGGCTGCTTGGGCGGCAAATCTCCTGCTCTCTACCATATCGTATTCCTCGGAGGAGGGCGTTGTCTGATACGACTGCTGAAATGTAGTCGCTCGTTCTTGCTGACGCTGTGCAGCAAACGCCTCAGCGCTTCTTTGATCGCTCGCTTGCTGAAGAGCGACAGCATTTGCAGAGTTACGATCTTCTATGCGCGTAATTCGTTGGTCATTTCTATCCATACGATCACTTGCTCGAGCTACTTGTTGTGCAGCGGCCTGAGCAGCCTGTTCTTCCGCTCTCTGCGCCGCGACTACATTGCTCGTATTACGCAAGTCGGTTTTTTCGATACGCCGTTCATTTTTATCTGCACGATCACGCACCCTAGCTGATTGTTGCGCAGCTTGAGCAGCTTGTTCATTCGCCTTCTGAGTCGCAACTGCATTGGCAGTATTGCGTACTTCGGTTTTTTCGATACGTTTTTCAACCGCAGATCGTTTTGAAGTACTATGGTTTACCTTGAGCACTCCTTTAGAGTGCGAGGAGGAGCCTTTCGACGGCACAGCCGGTGCAGCCGACCTGCTACCGCCATCATCCTCAAAAATACGCGTCATGTGCCTCATGCCAATATATCCTTTCGTTATTTTATGGTATGTTGTATCGTTTTCCCTCGCCATGCTCCCACAAAGCATATGCGGTATTCTTACAAAATAGACTATATCCTCTCGATAAATTATTGTCAAACTATCTCTCGATACCGTAACGACAATCATATAAAGTCTTGTATACTAAAAGCATAAGATTCATGGGAAAACGTACAGCATAATGCAAAAACTTTACGAAGCTATCGATATGGCTATTGCAAGTGGTGTCCCGCCGAATATGCTGCCCGATGTACTGACGGGTTTGGGATGGCCAAGGGGTATGGTGAACCAAGCTGTTGACGCATGGCGGCAAACTAGAGGCATACAGACAATTAAAACTGATTTTAAAACCTGGTTAAAAAAATACCAGAAGCGGACTCGCCCAGCAATCGCTGTAGTCGTCATCATTGGGCTTATCGAAGCAAGTGTCATGTTGCTCAAGCCATGGCCAACAAAAATCATGGCGGACTCAGCATTCAATACCATACCTGCCCCAGGTCCGCTGGAAGTATTTACGGGTAAACCTGAACTTATCGCTATCACCGCCCTGATGTCGATAGTGTTGTTTCTTATCGGAGCTGCAATCTCATGGTTTAGCGACGTGCTGTTGCTAAAAATTGGGTTTTGGCTCAATCGATCTATCAAAGCAGAATCGTTAAATCATATCCTTCATCTGCCGCTATATCACCAAGAGCGCCTTGCAAAAGGTGATTATGTTTACCGACAAAATGTCGTCACAAACAGCCTCTCCGATCTTGTGCTCGGTACGACCGCATCAATCATTAGCTCTGTCATCATGATCATTGGCGTACTCACAATTATGTATAGCTTCAACCCTATGCTCACATTGGTATCGGTTGTACTCATGCCGTTACTCTACCTAACTATGAAAATGATCGCACCTCATATAGGAATCTATAGCCAGCAACTAACTGAAGTAAATAGCAAGACAGCGACTGCAATCAATGAGGCTGTCGATAACGCAGAGACAGTACAGGCATTTACATTAGAAGACAAGCAGCTACTCAAAGTTGATGCCCTATGGAAAGAGGGGTATCACTTAACCCGCAAGAGTCTTATGTGGGGCAATCTACTGGAGAACACCAATTCATTCCTCGTGATTTTGGCAACATCCATCGTCATGTACTTTGGCGGTACAGCAGCGATGAGAGGTGAGATGACATTTGGTGAATTGCTCATTTTCATGACATATATGGGATACCTCCTGGGGCCAATTGAGGGCCTCGTCAAGCAGATCACCACAAAATACCAAAAAATGATCGATGTCGGTCGTATTTACGAAGTTCTCAGTGATCATGAGAATATTGAAAATCTCCGTTCTGATCGCATGCTACCACCTGTCATCCAAGGTGTAGTCGACCTTCAAAATGTAAGCTACGCCTACAATGGTCAGATGGTTTTTCAGGGTCTCAATCTCCACATTGAGCAGGGGGAGAAGGTTGCGATCATCGGGCCAAGTGGCGGAGGAAAGAGTACTATCCTCAAGTTACTGCCACTCTTTATCACTCCCGATTCCGGACGCATCCTATTTGATGGTATCGATACGCAAACCGTATCCCTGCAGCAGCTACGTAGGAAAATCGCATGGGTTAGCCAAACACCACAACTGTTTGACGGTACGATCGTGGAAAATATTTACGATGGCGACGTTTACCGTCAAATCGGTATCGAAGAAGTAACCTATGCGGTCAAGGTCGCAAACGTCTTAGAATTCGCTGTGAAGATGCCCCTTGGTATTAATTCACCTACGGGCGAAAATGGTGGATCTCTTAGTGGCGGACAGCGCCAACGCGTCGCAATCGCCAGATCACTCATTAAGCAGGCTCCTATCCTCTGTCTAGATGAGCCGACAGCCGCCCTCGACGCGAAAAGTGAGAATTACATCCGTGATTCTCTCAAAGAGATTATTGTCGATAAAACAGTCCTCATGGTAACTCACCGTAAATCCCTACTAGCACTCATGGACACTATATACGTACTTGAAGACGGGATACTACGCAACGTCAATGAATTGGGCGGGCTTGACGTATATCTACAAAGACTCGAAGGTGTCAATGATGCAATTATTCAACAGCAAATCATGGAAGAACAAGCGTTCGTCGTACCAGAGATCGTCAACGAACATGTTGGCCTCGTGCCGGATTCACTTCCTGTTATGCAGTCAGTCGCTGTTGCTGATGTCGCGCCAGAGTTTGCCGATACGTCATCGCATATTTTCATGCCGCTTTCGTCAGACCAACGCGACACGATATCTTCGTCGCAACCACAAGATGATATAAGCCAAGAAGATGAATCGGATGATCCTTCCGAAGACGAAGAAGTTGTGATCGACCTTCATAAAAAATAAGTGGCGTACCGTGTTATGATTTTTCTTCGACCAACATCAGTCGGGTGCGATGGTGCTTCGTATCGAACACTGTCGCACCATAGCTGATCAATCTATGCGTGTCTTCGGCCAGAGTTTGGTTGATAGCAAATAGCTTATCCGGATCAACAGGCTCTACAACCGTGACAGTATAGACAGGCATACCGATACAACGTGCGAAGACACGCTCGGTCTGCGCACCTAGCGAAGTATCGGGATCGATCAGGCGTATCATTCGGCTCATCGGTCGGATCGTAAATTCTTTTTCATATAGCTTTGCAAATGTCGCGCCCATCGTGAAGTAATGCTCGGCACGTTTTTCTGGCGTCTCGGCAGAGTTAAACATCGTCATATCGACACCTGCATGCTCAAATGCGATACGATGCCGCGAACGCACGACATCGATATCATCACTATCACTCAGCCGTAAACCACCCAATACCATGAGCCAAAATTCGAGATACTCAGATTGCTTCCATCCCGTATACCCAAGACTAAACGGTTCTATGGATGTCTGCGGCGTGATTTGATTGTCATCAGCTAGTTGGTTGGCAAGCAATATCGCCGATGTCGTATTGCGCTCGATGATATCCTCGAGCTTTTGATTACGTGGATCATGCAGGTGACCGCCACTGGTGACAGCTGTACTCAAGTACGTTTCACGCGTCAACCCAAGCGACGTCTCCACTCGCAAAAAATACCGATACGCTTCGTAAGGGTCCCACTTTTCACGGAGCACCTTCACTGTGAGATCCCGTAACAGCGGACGATAAGAAAACATCGACATATGTGTCTATTGTATGCCTCTGCCACCCCCACCTCAAGCATGAGCGATTTCCTTTTGACATGTCATGTATCGTGAACATTATTTAGCTCTCTATCACTAAACAGTTCTACATATGCCTCGTAGCGAAAGAGCCTATTTCTTTCGTAGCCCGTTATTTCTTTTATCAATCCTATGCGCACAAGCTCACCGATAAGTGTATTTGCCGACTGAGGTGTGATGTGTAAATAGTCCGCCGACCGCGCGACAGAAAGCACTGGCTGCTGATACATGTATTCTACTAACCTATTGGCCTTTTCAGCGCGTTTGCCAAGTTGCATGAGTGAGCTCGCTGTCTCAGAGCGTAACTGCATGATCGATTGAAGCGTTGCGATAGCCTTTTTTGATGTCTCATTCACACCTACCAAGAAGAATCGGAGCCACTGCTCTATATCGTTTGAGCGTCGAACGATTGTCAGTGAATCATAATAATCCTGTCTGTGCATCTCAAAAAACTGCGATATATACAGCACGGGTTTATCAAGCATGCGCTGTTGCATGAGGTAGAGAATTATCAACAACCTCCCAAGACGCCCATTGCCATCGAGATAAGGATGGATGCTCTCAAACTGATAATGGGCAAACGCCGCCTTGACTAAGACCGGTGTCGTGAGATTATCTTCATTGAGATACTTCTCAAGATCACTCAATAGCTCGGACAAATGCTGATTGTGCGGAGGGATAAACTTCGCATCACGCAGAGTAGCGCCGCCTATCCAGTTTTGCGACTCCCGTATATTACCTGGCTGTTTCGCGGCACCGCGCACACCACGCAGTAATATGCGATGAGTCTCACTCAGCAAGCGGCCTATAAGGGGCAGCCCATTGAGCTCTTCGATAGCATACTTCATCGCAGCAATATAGTTCTGAACTTCGTGCCAGTCGTCCCTTTTTTCGGGGGCAATATCTTTTTCACTCATCAATGCTTCACCCATGTTTGTCCTGGTCCCCTCAATCTTGCTTGAGGCAGTTGCTTCTTTCGTCTCATGCATTCGGATAAAATAATCAATATCAGGTACAAAACGCGCATACGCGTTGAGTTCTCCGAGACTATGTGTCGCTTCTTCAAGGAGTCTATTGAGTTTTGGATCTTCCGCTACATATGTCGTCGGCAAGAGCGATGGTAAAAAATAGGTATACTCACCGCTTGTATTGGCATTGTGTTTTCGACATGTCCCGGCTATATATGTCATAGATATAAGTTTACACAAAAATATACATATGTAAAGTTATTTATCAAACTTTACATATGTATAAACATACGAAAAGTTCCACATACAGTAAAATAGCGCCATTCGACGCTATTTTACTGTATAACGCCACCTATTTCTCGTCGACGACTTCGCCTTCGACCGGTTCGTCTTTGCCTGATGCTTCTTCTTTCTTCTTTCCACCCTCTTCCTTCTGGCTCGCATCTTCAGATGCAGCCTGATACATCTTCGCCCCGATCGGCATAATCACGTCGTTGAGTGCCTTCACGGCAGCTTCAAGCTCGTCTTTGCTCTCAGAATTTACTTTTTCCTCAGCTGCTTTCACAGCGTCTTCGATGACTTTTTTGTCGTCATCGCTAATCTTGTCTTTGAAATCGTCAGGCATTTTCTTGGCCTGGTAGATGGCGTTTTCAAGCTGGTTTTTTGCATCGACCGCCTCACGCTTTTTCTTGTCTTCGTCGGCGTGCATCTCAGCTTCTTTTTGCGCTTTTTCGATGTCGTCTTTGCTCATGTTGCCAGAGTTTTGGATGGTGATCGATTGCTCTTTACTAGTACCCTTGTCCTTGGCTGTCACGTTCAAGATACCGTTGGCATCGAGGTTAAACGTCACTTCGATCTGCGGCACGCCACGCGGTGCTGGTGCGATACCATCGAGGATAAATTTGCCGAGAGATTTGTTGTCATTGGCAAACTCACGCTCACCCTGAAGTACGTGGATCTCGACCTGAGGCTGGTTATCGGCAGCGGTGCTAAATGTCTCGCTCTTACTCGTCGGAATCGTGGTGTTGCGTTCGATCAGTTTTGTCGTCACGCCGCCCATCGTCTCGATACCCAAGGAAAGTGGTGTCACGTCGAGGAGTAGCACATCTTTGACGTCACCTGCCAGCACACCACCTTGGATAGCCGCGCCAATCGCGACAACTTCGTCTGGGTTGACGCCCTGCATCGGGTCTTTGCCAAAAATCTTCTTCACTTTTTCGACAACTGCCGGCATACGGGTCATACCACCGACGAGGACAATCTCATCGATGTCACTTGCGGAGAGCCTGGCGTCTTTGAGTGCTTTTTGGACAGGCTCTTCAGTCTTGTCGATCAGGTCAGCAACAATCTCTTCGAGTTTGGCACGAGTAAGTGTGTACTCAAAGTGTTTCGGACCATCAGCATCAGCCGTGAGGAAGGGCAGGTTGATCTCAACTTGCGGTGTGCTACTGAGCTCTTTCTTGGCTTTTTCGGCTTCGTCTTTGAGGCGCTGCATGGCAGCGTTGTCGCCTTTGAGATCGATACCATCACTAGCCTTGAATACATCGAGGAAATGATTGACGATGCGGTTGTCGAAGTCTTCACCACCGAGGTGTGTGTCGCCATTGGTTGACTTCACTTCAAACACGCCATCACCCAGCTCGAGGATCGAGACGTCAAATGTACCGCCACCAAGGTCGAAGACCACGATCTTTTCCTCTTTGCCCTTGTCGAGACCGTAAGCCAAAGCGGCCGCAGTCGGCTCGTTGATGATACGCTTGACTTCGAGACCCGCGATCTTGCCAGCGTCTTTCGTCGCCTGGCGCTGTGAATCGTCGAAGTAGGCAGGCACCGTGATAACCGCTTCCGTGACTGGCTCACCGAGATGCTTCTCGGCGTCAGCCTTGAGCTTACTGAGCGTCATTGCGCTGATTTCTTCTGGCGTGTAATCTTTGTCGCCCATCTTGACCGCGACACCATTGCCTTTTTTCACGATCTCAAACGGCATGATGTCATGATCTTTTTGTATCTCAGGGTCACCAAACTTACGCCCGATGAGACGCTTGACCCCGTAGATAGTGTTCTTTGCATTGGTTACACGCTGACGCTGTGCCAACTGACCAACGATACGCTCACCCTTTTTCGTAATCGCGACGACACTTGGTGTCGTGCGATTGCCCTCAGCGTTTGCGATGACGTCTGGCTTACCCGCCACCATATACGCCATTGCGCTGTTTGTCGTACCGAGATCGATTCCTATGATTTTCCCCATTGTCATTCTCCTTGTTACTTTGTTACTTTCCGCTTGTGCGATTTTGGCACTCCTCGCAGTACAGTGCCAATTTATACACCCATTATAGCAACTAGCACTCTCGTGTCAAGAGTGCTAATTACTGATTTTATCTCTACTAACCCCAGTTCGACATAAGCCCAATCTATACCGTCACGCCTGTAACAGAGGTTGCGTCAGCAACCTCTGTTCTGTCTTGGTGTAACGTATTGATGGTTTCTTTGGTTGCAACTGGTACGCAATGAGTCCTGCGATGAGGTTGACCATAAAGTTTATCGGGCTTCTGTGTCTCGTGTGCTCGATCTGCTGGGTATTCTTCAGTTGGTCATTGATGGTCTCAATAATACTCCGTTTCCTCAGCATCAGTTTATCCCACAGGCTCATGAGATGGTTCTTCATGTTCCGGCGGATGCCGGTAATGAGGGTCACACCTTTCTGGAGCAAAGCCAGGAACAGATCGTGGGAAATGTAGCCCTTGTCGGCGTACAATCTACCACTCAGCTTTTCGGTCAGTTTGAGCATGAGTTCCTCGTTACTGTCGGCTGTGTTTCCTGGTGTCAGCATGAAGGCAGTAATCTCGCCTCTGTCATTGACGGTCACGTGCAGCTTCATGCCAAAGAACCAGCCCATACTACTCTTACCTCTCATGGCAATCCCTTTGAACACACGACGCTTCCAAATGCGTTTATTGTCGCAGACCGTAAGGGTGGTACTGTCAACAAAGTTGACGAGTGTCGCTTTACCCAGAAGACTCATCATAAACGCAAGGAGCGGTATTGTCGCTCCACTCATACACTCAACAAACCTTCCATAGCTCACAAGCTCAGGGAAGTCTTTGGCATGATGTACGCAAATGTAGTCGTTGTAGTATTTCTTGAAGTGACGGTAGTCGCTTGCATGAAACCAGACGCATATGGTCATCACTTCAGACAAGGTCATACGACTTGGTTTGTTTCTGACTCTCTCACCTGACTCAATCTGTTTCGATCGCCACTCAGGCTCAAATGCCTTACAAAACTCATCAACGATGTAGAATAAAGTAACCAGTTCCATATTGGTGTCTCCTTTTTGTTTGTTTTGTTGGTAACAAACAAAGGATACCAGGGCTGACGCCCTGATATCTACTCAAACAAAATGGGGACTCTTATGTCGAACTGGGGTTAGTATCACCTAACTTCACAATCTTACTCTCGACCTAATCTATCAAAAATAATCACACGTATGATTATTTTTGATAGTATCGATAAGCCTATCGATTATCGCACTTACTTATGATGCGAGAGAACGGCTAGGTGATTTGGTGGAGGACTTATAGATACGTGTCAGCTACATCAATTTCTTGCGTTCAATAAAATACTTCTCTGCTTTATCAACGAAATTTCCCTGTTCGACAACCATAAATGTCACGAATTGCTCTATACGAAGATAGCTGAGCAAGACACCGATTTGTTTTTCACAATCAAATGGGTGCACCCATAAGCTATCTTGCAGTTTATAAAATTCCAAACGATGCAACTGTTTGAGCATCTGTCTTCGCTGTGCGCCGTATTCTGCGGGCAAGTCAAAGGCCACTACTCGCCATCTATGGTCCCATCTCGTCGGTGTTTCAATCGTCAGATCTTTGATCTGTATCCTTTCAAACATATCCCAGCCACGAGCTGTCAACCTGTACTCAAGCTGTCCGCTCACTTTGCGCACCTCGATAAGCTGGCGGTATTTGAGCGAGGCCAGTGTCTTTGCGGCACTTTTCTGGTCATATCGCGTCAATAGTTTGTCGAATAATTGTGCTGCGTTGGGCGCAATTATTACCGCTCCGGCCGCCCCAACAAGGCCGATCGCCTTGATGAGCGCATGGGTAATAAGTCTTGTATTCGTCCTCGATTGAACCATCTATCAAATTTTATCACACGTGTGAAATTTTTTGATAATAATTGTAATGTCGCATTCATTTCGTATGGCATGAGAAGCAATCAACGGTTTGGCGCAAACTCAAAACTCTACAGAAGTATAAGGACGGGAAAGGCTGTCTACTGCTTAGTTACCTTCACCATCGCATGACGGAGTGGGATGCCTTTGTATACGTACCCGGGTTGCAATTCGGCAGCGATGACGTCATGTTCGCCTTCGGCGTCTTCGTCGAATTGGACAGCATCATGTAGCTCGGGGTTAAATGGATCACCTGGTGCAGCCGGTATACGAGCAAGCTCCAGACCAGCGAGTACTGTTTCAAGCTGTTTGGCAAGACCTGCGACACCTTTGACCCACGTATGGTCCGCAATGTCAGATGGTATATGGGCGACGGCGCGCTCAATCGTATCGATCACCGGCAATAATTTGCGGATGGCGCCCGCTTCGCCCGCCTGACGTGCGGCGTCTTTTTCAGCATCGACTCGTTTGCGATAATTCTCAAAATCCGCCCTCACTCGCTGCAGATCAGCGGTGAGCTCATCTATCTTTGTTTGTAATTCAGTCTGCTTATCTTGTTTTTTCATTCTATAATCCAAAATCTATAATCTACTTCTTATAATACTTCCTCAAGCATTGCTCCAGTGTGCCGAACAAGGCGCATCACACGGGCATAATCTTGCCTCGTCGGTCCGAGCACGCCGATATAACTTCGGTCACTGTAGGGTGAACGAAACCGACTAATAATCAGGCTCGCTTCTGAGCTTTTACCAATTGGGTTTTCAGCACCGATATAGACATTGAGCGGCTCGTTAGGCGCAGCTTCATGCAGCCACGGTTCGAGATTGTCGAGCAACTGAGCAATACGCTGCACATTGCCCGAACTTGCGATAAATTCTGGTTGCGAAAATAGATTTGCCATGCCGCTCATGTAGAGTTGGTCGCCGATCGTGGCGAGCCCCAGATTGTGTGTCAATTCTACAAGGCTATCCACTGCGCTACGAATTGCACGATCAGTCCTATCGGCATAAGTTGCGACACGGGCATCGATGGCCTTGGCCCCGCGGTCAAGTAGCGGCTGTTCTGTCGTTTCGGTTTCGGTGAGACGGTTCACATAATATCGGTAGCCCTTGTCAGTTGGCACTCGACCAGCACTGGTATGTGGCTGTGCGATATAGCCGCTCGTTTCAAGCTGTGCCATATCGCTGCGAATCGTCGCGCTACTCACACCGAAAAGCTTGGCGAGTGTCACACTACCAACCGGTACAGCAACTTCAGCGTACTGCTCGATGATAGCGATGAGGAGTTTGGCTTGGCGGTCTGTCATACCGACAGTATAGCAAGATCTGGCACTCTTATCAACTGAGTGCTAACAAAAATACTAAAGATACTGCTATAATTGAGCCATGAATGATCAAGAAAAAATCCAGGTTATACGAAATTGGCTCGGGAGTGGTGCGATCAACATTTTTGGCTTGCCATTCGCCGGCAAAGATACACAGTGCGATCTACTCGCTCGAGCACTTAACGGCTCATCTATAGGCGGAGGTGAGATTATGCGTGATCATCCTGATCAAGAGGTTGCTCGCGAGGTTATGGCGTCGGGCGGTATCGTTCCAACTGATGTATTTTTTCAGCTTATCTTGCCATACTTTTCCAAAGATGAATTCAAGGGTAAACCTCTCATTCTTAGCTCAGTTGGTCGGTCGCACGGCGAGGAGCCGGTCATCATGGAGGCAGCTCAGCAATCTGGGCATCCTGTCAAAGCCGTTTTTTTTCTCGATATGGACGAGGAGGAAGTTTGGAAACGACATAAAGCCGCCCAGTTTGATAAAGATCGCGGGTCTCGCGCCGATGATAGCGGAGATGATGTATTACGCACAAGACTTGAGAATTTCCGCAACAACACCATGAAGGTAATTGACTATTACCGTGAATGTAGCTTGCTCACAAAAATCGATGGCGCGGCCTCGCGTGAAGAAGTCATGTCCTCGATCATCGATACGCTTTACCAAAGCGCATTACAGAAGACCAGCTAATTTCTCGTATTGGTCGAAGAAATCTCACGAATCTAGCCCACCTTGATCGGTACGCCCCAGCCTCGAAAGGCGGTATCGAATATCGTGTTGCTGACGAGTACTTCGACGTAGACGGATTCGGCTTGAAGTTGTGGCGTCCCGCTTGCAAGTACTTCCGCATAGACAGATTCGGCTTGAAGTTGCGGGTTACCGCTTGCAAGTACTTCCGCATACACCGACTCTGCTTGTAGGCGGGGGGAGCTAATGAGTGCTTCTGTATAGACAGCCTCAACTAGCGCCGATGACGTGCCGTAACCAAGCGCTTCGAGATAGACCGTCTCGACTTGCGCAGTCGGATTGTTGTAGAGCACTTCGAGGTAGTTTGCCTCGACTTGTGCTGAGGGCACACCCGATGCAAGTACTTCGAGGTAGTTTGCCTCGACTTGTGCTGAGGGTACACCCGATGCAAGTACTTCGAGGTAGTTTGCCTCGACTTGTGCTAATGTCGGAGCAGTTCCAGCAGCCGAATAATGGGAAGACACCCTCGTTGAGCTGAGGGCCGACGAGTAATACGCTACCTCATCCATAATGCCGCTATAAGCAAAACTCCCTGCCATTTTTCCGATGTAAAAAGGTAGCGTTGCGGAAGACGCGATGGTGAAGCTTGCACTTGTCGATGTCACTGATGACCCGTCTACATAGAGGACTGCCGTAGAGCCATCCCATGTACCAACGACATGATGCCGAAAGCCGTCATTGTAGGTACCGGCCGACTGTAGTGTAAAAGCCGGGTTCCATGATGAATTAAAAACCTGAAAGACTAGTTTCCCGCTGTTGAGATATATACGCACCGTGTTCGTATCAGCAGTACCGAATGTACCCGAATTTGTTCGGCCTATTAGGCCAAGAGTACCCGACACCGATGTCTTGAAAAAACACTCAAGCGACAAGGCACTACTTACATTCATCCAAGAAGCAGCTGCGATACTCCCTATCCCAGAAGTGGCTGAAACTGCAGTATCGCTGTCGCCCCCCAAGAGGCCTGGCACACCAAGAGTATATGTCCCAGCATACGTCCCACTCCGGCTGTTACCAGAGGAGTCACCTATAGTCGTACCAGAACTCTCACCTAGACGCCAGTACGCGAGCGGAGAATCGGCGAGGACTTCATCGCTATACGCCACGGCTAGACTACCTCAAAACCAGCTTCAAGCGCATTGACACCAGACTGAGTCCAAGCAGCCGAAGTATTGGGATCTTGGCTGCGAGTATCACTGACAGTAGCATCGTTCGTTGCGAGCACAGCGCTAGAGCCATAGTATACACTTGCCCCTGATTTGACGGCAGATTTGAGCGACAAGCTACCCGCATCAGTTTTCTTTGCAATAAAATTATTTTGTACGCCATATATAGTCCCAACATTTGATAGGTCAGAAAATGTATATGTGTCTCTGTTGCCAGATGTATTACTCTGCACATAGTCGGTCGCACTATAGGGTAATTCGTCAACCGTCGTATAGTTTGCTCCTGAAGATGGCGTGAACTGAGTGGAGGCTCCAGCTCCATTTGGGATGAGTGTCTGCACTCTTACGTCCCCTAGGAAGGTATTATACGGAGCCGCTCCCGTGGCATCACACAGATAGATATCATCGTAATACTGATCTGTGTTGGCGCTTGAAATTGCCGTTAGATATACCATGTCGACAGAAGCTGCTGTACCACCATTTTTGGTATCCCCTGTATAATCAATAACAGATGCTCCATTAACTTTTAGCACTATCCGCCCACCGCTATCTGCGATCACAGCTCTTACTTCTACATAGTCCCAGCAACCCGCCCGAAGAATTGGTAAAGATGCTGCGACCTGAGTCGTTCCAACGAGCGCGATCCAGCAGCCCGTTGAGTTTGTCGCTATTGATACATGTCTCACTGATCCGCTGTCACCGAAAAATGATACGGCGTAGCTTGAGCCGAAGGGGTCGCGGAGTGTCGTGTTTGCATAAAGTATCGCAGCACCAAAAAATACTTCGGAACTCGCAGGGAAGCTCCGTTGGATATGGCCACCGTAATTGGCCATATAAATAGACCTGCCACTTGCAAAACGTGTGGTCGTACTAGAACTACACGTTGCATTCGTCCATTTCTGTGCAAAATCTCCTGCATCAAATCCGTCCATAAAAAGTAGCGCCATTATTACACTACCTCCATTCCTACTTCAAGCGCATTCACCCCTGCTGGCGTCCAAGCGGCCGATGTATTCGGGTCTTGTGTACGAACATCAATAATAGTTGCATCTGATGAACCCAGTACTGCCGTTGTCCCGTAGTAATTAGTTGTGCCCGACCTCACGACAGGCTTGAGAGAAATTACACCTGCATCTGATTTTTTCGTAACAATATTGGTCTGTACCCCGTATATCGTCGCGGTATTGGCCGGTAAGTCGGCCATGGTATACGTATCTCGCAAACCGCTCGCCGACGCCGATACATAATCAGTTGCACTGTAGGGTAGCTCGTCAACTGTGGTATAGTTTGCTCCGCTCGATGGAGTGAACTGCGTTGACGCACCTGCCCCGTTTGGTGATATAGCATACACCCTGACGTCTCCCAGAAACGTATTGTATGGCGCCAAACCAGTATCGTCCAATATATAGATGTCGTCAAACGTAATCCAGCTTGCACCGTCAGTGTACAACACGCAGGTGTCAACCGTATCATTTGTCCCGCCATTTTTTGTATTACCCGTAAACGCCGTCTGCTGGACGCCGTTGTAACGCACTGTTACATTTCCTGTGGTAGCGTGTACACTTACTTGTGCTTCGAGATAGCCCCATGTATTTTGTAAGACGACATTGTTTGTGCTCTGCGCGATAACTGTGGCGCCTCTCAATATCTGAATAGCCCCAGTCGCGACTAGTTTTATATATATGATTCGTCGCACCAGTGTCACCTGAAAATATCAATATATTTCCGCTAGTAGCTACATTTGAGTTATAGATTGCGATACCGAGAGTCACGCTGTTCGAGGGGGTAAAAAATTTTTTTATGGTCGGCGTATTGCCTAAGTAACTTCTCAGCATAAGTGCCGTCGCATCAAATCGACCAGTCGTCCACGCAGAATTATAGGAGGTACCCGCGCCAAACGCGTAGGTGCCCGTCGATATATACCCATATTTTACAAGCGAATCTCTACCCTCAAATCCGTCCATGAAAAGTAGCGCCATATTATACTGCCCCTATCCCAATCTCAATGTTGTTTACGCCAGTGGACGTCCACGCTGCCGAGGTGCTTGGATCAAGCGATCGAGTGTCGATAAGTGTTACGTCAGTCGTACCAA
>CAYWYG010000003.1:0-47741 GCA_964462335.1 uncultured Candidatus Saccharibacteria bacterium
AGGCGGTAGAAGGCCAGTGCCGCGTCTCCGTAACTACGATTGTCCACCACAACAACTCCATTAACGGTCGGCACTGACTCCCTACCTGGATATGATAATATCATAAGCCCTTTCGGATTTAAATGGTTTTTAAGCCGAAAAACTGTGGATAACTGTAGATCATTGTAGGGAGGGTCAGCAAATATGAGGTCGTAGCGCTCTGACTCGTGACTTTCGCTCCACTGTGCCACGCTACCCCTGAACAGTTTCGCCCCATCGTGAACATCGAGTGTCTCGATATTTTTTTCTATCACCCGCTGTGCTGCACGATCACGCTCGATAAATGTGACGTGCGCTGCGCCACGGCTGAGCGATTCAAATCCCAAACTTCCCGACCCAGCAAAGGCATCAAGCACCGTCATGCCGCTAAGATCGCCCAAGATATTAAAAAGTGAACTGCGGATGCGATCGCCCATCGGATGGGTCTTGAAACTATCGCTCGTCGCGATCGTCCGTCCGCCAAATCGACCAGAGATAATACGCAAACTCATCGGCGTGCCGACCGTTTCTCGGCAGCGCGTTCGCTAGCGAGCAACCACGCGATCATCACTGCTCGGATAATCATCGGTATGAGCTCATGCCGCGTGACATGGGCAAGGTGTCGATTCCAGCCCGAACGATAAAATTCATTGAACATATCGAGATCATAGACGCGCAGGACCATTTCGCGCATTACTTCTTGAAAACTCGTCTTACGAGCGCGTACGAGCATATCGCCGTCAGGATATACACCGCCAAATCGCAACGTCGAGATAGTGCTCGACACGCCAAACTCAAACATCACATGGTTGGTAAAGATGCCTTTTGCACCCCAATACTGCCAGTTTTTGCTGATCTGATCGCGGCGGTTTTCACCCGGGACGATGTTTTTGCTTTTAATCGTCGTGCGCTCCTCCTTCGGGTAGCCCCACAGTTCCTCAATTTTGTCGCTCAACGGATAGTGATGGGCCGGCGTCAGCGCATCGACGATGGCGTGCGACAGCCACGCCGCCTCAAATGCTGCTCGTTCGCGGTTGTTGTCGACGAGTGCTGCCGTCAAATTGTCGATATGATCATCGATGAGCGTGTAGATCTGAATGTCCTCAGGATTAGATGGATCGACATAATGCCACGGCTCGTCGATACTCGGACTCTTGCGTTTGATACCATCTGGACCATTCATCCCCTCAAAATGCAAGATACTTTTGATATCAGGAAAATACCGTCGCGCAGGCAACATATTGGCAAGCTGCCGCCTGGCGACACGGTCGATTTTCTGATGCGCGCCCATAACGCGCCCTGATTTGATGTGGATAGTAGTGCCGGAATACATGAGTGAGTAGAAGTTGGATTATGGATTATGGATTTTAGAAACAATATATTTTGATGTATGGTTACTCCAAAATCCAAAATCTATCATCTAAAATCTACTTTTTAATTAAGTGTTGTGAGCCTGCGGTAGCGATCGACTCGCCCTCGCATCCCCTCATATTGTAGCAGGTCGACACCATTCGCTTCAGCCCATTCGATGGCCTGCTTGACTTCGATGAGTAGGCGCGTATCGCCGAGAGATGCCACCTGCAAGTTCAGCTGACCGTGTTGCATGCGCCCATAGATCTCGCCAGGACCGCGTAGTTCCAGATCACGCTCAGCGAGGTAAAACCCGTCATTGCTCTGTACTAGCTCTCGCAAACGGGTGTTTGTCGTTTGTTTAGCTTCGGTCGGCACGAGGTAGCAATAGCTCTGATGATCGCTACGCCCTACCCGCCCACGTAACTGATGGAGTTGCGCCAAGCCAAACCGCTCCGCCCCTTCGATGATCATCACAGTCGCATTTGGTACATCGACGCCCACCTCGACAACAGTCGTGCTCACCAGTATATCGAGTTCATGTGCCGCAAATCGCCGCATCACGTCGTCTTTTTCCTCAGCCTTCATCTTGCCATGCAAAAGACCGATTTGGCGATGTTTAAACGCGGTCTTTTGCAAGCGCGCAAACTCCACTGTCACACTCTGAAGTTCGACGTTCGACGTATCACCATAGTCGCTTCTCGCATTTTTTTCGGCAGCACCCCGAAAAACAATGTCAGAGCTACCCCGACTCGTGTCATCCAAGGCTGGCAAAGCGGTACTCCTTCTTCCCTCTTCCTTCTTCCCTCTTCCCTCTGCTTGCTCTATCAACGGACAGACGACGTAAACTTGACGACCGGCAGCGATTTCTTTATCGACGTCGCTAAAGAGTGCTTTGTAAGAAACTGGTGAATGGACGCAGGTGATGATATCTTTACGCCCTGCCGGCTTGTCGCGAAGTAGTGACACGTCGAGATCTCCATACACCGTCAGCTGCAAGCTACGTGGGATCGGCGTCGCCGTCATCGCGAGCATATGAGGAAGTTTATGTCCTTTGCCAAGCAGTTTTTGCCGCTGACTGACACCGAAACGATGCTGCTCGTCGATCACCACAAAGCCAAGTTGATGAAAATGTACTGACTCTTGTAGTAATGCATGTGTACCGACCGTTACGGCTACCGCACCGGATTTTATCTGAGATTTGAGCTCATCCTTGGGCTTTTTCTTCAGGCTGCCGACGAGCAAGCCAACTGTCACGCCAAATGGCTCAAGTAGTCGGCTTAGCGTCTCAGCATGTTGTCGCGCGAGCAGCTCGGTCGGTGCCATAAACGCTGTCTGATAGCCTGCTCGCGCCGCGACGAGAGCCGCAATACCGGCGACGACAGTCTTGCCAGACCCCACATCTCCCTGTAGCAGTCGATTCATCGGTATGCCCGACTCGAAACTCTGTATGATATCCCACGCTGCGCGACGCTGGTCAGGCGTGAGAGTAAATGGCAGATGCGCCACAAATTCCTTTACCGCCGCCAGATCAAATGGTATTTGCCAACTTGCGAGCTTTGCGTTGTCGGCACGGTTGAGCTGTGCAGCGTACACTAACTCTATCAGCTCCTGAAACGCAATTCGCCGCTTCGCCGCGTCTATTTCAGTACTATGCTCTGGAAAATGTAGCGCTACCATGGCATCGGCATAGCCCATCAGTTTATGGTGTGTGACGAGCGCATCTGGTAACAATTCTGGCGACATGGTGATGACCGGTCGGATTTCCTCGACGATCTTGCGTAGCTGCGCCGATTTGAGCCCAGCAACCTGCCGGTAGATCGGTATAATCGACTGTCCACCCGACTCGACGATCTCGTCGCTACTGCGGACACTAGGGTTCAATATCTGGTACCGCCGCTGTGACAGTGCAAATTCACCTGCGACGAGCCACTCGCCGCCACCTTTGAGATGCCCTGCACGATACGGTTGGTTAAACCACGTCATCGGTACTTTGCCTGACGAGTCAGACAGCACTGCAGTTGTCACGTGTAACCCGCGCCGAACATAACGGGAAGAAATAGTGCTAATTTTACCTCTGACGACGACATTTCCCGGGCGAAGTTCGTCGATGCGCGTCACCTGCGTATAATCCTCATACGCACGGGGCAAAAACTCTATCAGATCACCGACCGTCTCCAGTCCTGCCGCCCATAGCTGCACCCACGTCTTGTCCCCGACACCCTTGATCTCGCTGAGCGAGGTGCTGTGGCGCATATTATCTCACCAATACAAAGCTATTTTTGCCTTTTTTGATCAGGCTGGGCACAGGAAGCGCGACGTCAGCTGTGGCGATCTTCTTGCCGCTGACCGAGATAGCGCCATTATCGATCAGGCGACGAATCTCGGCTTTGCTGGTCTCGAGTCCGCTCATGAGTAATGCGTCAGTCACATTGCTGGCAGTCGTGGTCGGAATTTCGAGCGCCAGCATGTCGAGCTCCTCCTCGAGCAACTGCTCAAATGGTGTATCGCCAAAGAGTGTCGCGGTGATATTGCGGGCGTTTTCAGCACGGTCAACACCGTGGACGAGTTTGGTCACTTCGTAGGCGAGGTATTTTTGGGCAGCACGAGCGCTAGGGTTGCTACGAAACTCTTCCATCAGCAGGTCGTATTCGTGCGGAGTAATGAGCGTATATATCTTGAGATAATCAGCTACACCAGCATCATCGACACCCAGCCAGAACTGGTAAAATTGGTACACGCTGGTTCTCTGCGGATCCAGCCAAACAGCACCATCTTCGCTTTTACCAAACTTCTTGCCGGTAGTCTTGTTCACGACAAGCGGGATCGTCAGCACATGCGCGTCACCGCCGTCAAGTTTGCGGATCATCTGCGTGCCCGACACCATATTGCCCCATTGGTCAGAACCGCCGATCTGGAGCGTCGCGCCTTTTTCTCGGTACAACCAAAGGTAGTCGTAACCTTGGATAAGTGAGTAGCTAAACTCCGCATAACTGATGCCGGCCCCACCGTCACCGATACGCGACTGCACAAAATCACGATCGAGTAGCTGTGTCATCGAAAAATGCTTGCCGATATCACGCAAAAAATTGAGATAGCCCATATCCTTGAACCAGTCGTAATTGTCGACCATCTCAAATGCCTCACCCTCAAGCAGCTGGCGATACTGCGACGCAATACCTGCTTTGTTACGCGTAATTTCATCGAGACTTTTGAGATCGCGCTCCGCGTCATCTTTGGGGTCGCCAATCATACCCGTCGCGCCGCCGACTAAGACAATCGGTTTGTACCCATGGCGAATCAGATGCTTGACGAGCATCACTGCCGCGAGATTACCGATCGTCATGCTATCTGAGCTTGGATCAACACCGAGGTAAAATGTTCGCTGCGTCTCATCAAGGTCACTGATATCTGCGAAGGTAGTCTGATTGACCAACCCCCGCCACTGGAGTTCTTCGGATAATGTCATACACCTATAATCGCATGAAAAAGCAAATATGAAAAATGAAATATGGAGTAAACTTCGGATACGTCTTAGAGATCCGCAGGCACGACTCATGGCTGAATATGTGGTTTTGAATATCTAAATATACCCCCAGTTCGACATAAGCGCCACCATTCAGCACTGTCACGTGACAGCGAGCGAGAGCGAAGCCTTTAGGGGTGGGGAGCCTGCCCACTAGAGAACTCGACGCTTACGTCGAGTTCGGGTTAAATAGAGATTTGCCTGAGATTTCCCATATTTCATATTTCATTTTTCATATTTCTCATAATCAATGCGCTATAATTATCATAAGTCTTTATAGAAGGAGTGGAGAACAGTGGCGAAAGGCAAACGGAGCAGTAAGGCACTTAGTGTATATGCCAACCTGGCAAACCAGCGTAAAGCAAAAAAAGATGCGCGTATGCGTCGAAAAGCTGAGTATTTGGCAACATTACCAAAGCACCCTGTAAAACGTATTATGTACCGGATGCACCCGAGACGGTTTGTTGCGTATTGGTTTAGTCGTGAAGGGCTGATCATGGCCGGCAAGATCACCGCAACCGGTTTTGGACTCGTGCTGTTGTTGCTGATGGGCCTGTTCGCGTATTACCGTCAAGAGATTGCAGCGATTCAGCCAGAAGAACTTGCAAACCGCGTACAAAGCACAGTGACACGCTACTATGACCGAAATGGTGAGCTGCTCTGGGAAGACAAAGGCTCCGGCGACTACAAACTCGTCGTGAAATCAGAAGAGATATCAAAGAGCATGAAAGAGGCGACGATCGCGATTGAAGACAAGGACTTCTACAAACACGGTGGGTTCAGCGCCACCGGTATCATGCGTGCAATATGGAATAACTTTCGCGGTGGCGACACCCAAGGCGCATCGACATTGACGCAACAGTTGGTCAAACAGGTATTTTTCCGCGATGAGTCAGCTGACCGCAGTTTTGGCGGTGTTCCACGTAAGATCAAAGAAACTATTCTCGCCATTGAGGTTGAACGTTCCTATAACAAAGACCAGATCCTCACCATGTATCTCAATGAGTCCTCCTATGGTGGCCGGCGCAACGGTGTGCAATCAGCCTCACAAACGTACTTCGGTAAAAACGCAAAAGATCTCAGCCTCGCGGAAGCGGCCTTCCTTGCGGCGATCCCTCAGCAGCCTGGTCGCTTTAATCCATACTATGCATCCACCGAGCCAGATGCGCGCAAAGACCTACTGGAGCGTAAAGATATCGTGCTTGATTACATGGCGGAACAAGGCTATATCTCAAAATCAGAGGCTACAGAAGCCAAAAAAGTACCCGTGCTTGACAACGTGAAGCCCGAATCTGACCAATTCAAAGACATCAAAGCGCCGCATTTTGTACAACTCGTCAAAGCACAGCTCGAAGCAGAGCTTGGCCAAGCAACGGTTGGCGCGGGCGGGCTGACTGTAAAAACAACCCTCGACTATCGTGCCCAGCAAGTTGTTGAAACGGCGATATCCGACTTGTTCAAGAGTAACATCCCTCGCTATGCTGGTTTTGATAACGCCGCATCGACCGTTGTGGACGTTCAGACCAGCCAGGTACTCGCGCTGCTTGGATCGCGTGACTACAATTATCCTGGCTATGGGTACGTCAACACGACTACCGCATTTTTGCAGCCAGGGTCAAGCATCAAACCTTTTGTCTATGCTGCGTTGTTTAAACAGCGTACGGGCGTAAATTACGGTCCGGGTACCATTTTGTCTGATGAGCCGCTCTCGCAAAGTATTTATAAAACTGCCGAGGGTACGTCCGTGCAAAACTTTGACAACAGGTTTCGCGGTGCAATTTCCATTCGTAACGGCCTCGCCGAATCGCGAAATATCCCTGCAATTAAGGCAATGTATATCGCTGGACGTGAGCCAACTCTCAACACTATTCATGAGATGGGCGACGTTAGCTACTGTACGAACGGCGTCGACAAACAAGTCAGCTGGTCAGCAGCGATTGGTGGTTGCGGCCTCAAACAGATCGAGCATGTCAATGCGTATACCACGATTGCTCGTATGGGTGTGTATAAGCCATATGCAACGATACTTGAAGTCAAAAATTCTGAAGGGCAGATCATCAAAAAATGGCAAGATACGACCAAACAAGTCATAGACCCGCAAGTCCCCTACATGCTCATCGATATTCTCAGCGATGACTCAGCTCGTGTCGCCAGCTATGGTCGTGGCGTTGCAGGCCTCAACACGCCAGGAGTCCGCACCTTTGCCAAGACGGGCGCAAGTAATGCTGGCAAACTTGGCCAAGATCTTTGGTTGACCGGCGCAAGCACAAAAGTCGCCGTCGGTCTCTGGGTTGGTAACCATGACACCAAGCCACTCGCCAATGTCCCTTCTGTCACGATTGGTCCGACATTCTCAAAGATCATGGGGCCGCTTCATACAAAAGTGTTTGGACCTGATAACTCATGGAGCTCGACGGATTGGTTTAAACAACCTGCTGGTATCCAGCGGATGGCCGTCAACGGGCGCACGGATATTTGGCCATCTTGGTACAACAAAGCTGCCTCAAATCCAACAGTAAAGATGACATTCGACAAAGTTTCTAAGAAAAAGGCAACTGACTGCACACCCAGCTCAGCGAAAATTGAGCTCGACGTACAAAAATTTACCGATCCGATCACAAAGCGTGATAGCTATTTTGCACCCGACGGCTATGACCCAAGCGCCGATGACAACATCCATCAATGTGGTGAAGTCCCGCCAAACATCACAACCATGACATACTCAAAGTCTGCGAAACAAATTACGATCAGTGTTGAACAGACTTCACACCCCGTGCAAAGTGTACAAATTAGCGTGAATGGTGAAGATATGGGTACTCTATCAGCAAACCCGGGCGGCCTCTATACAATCAGTTACACGGGAGATAATTCCCCCACTGTCACCGTGGTCGCCACTGATACGGCGATGAACTCGAGTACTGTCACAAATACGCTTTAGCGCGAGTGATTTGCAAGCTCAACCAACGCATCTTCACGGGTGCGTTTTGGTTTTTGATCCGGTCGTTTTGGCGTCGTACGTTGATTTTGCACACGACGCGGATTGGCCTGCGGAAGCTTCGCGAATACCATGCGGCCAGCCTCTGTTTGGAGCACGCGGGTCGCCTCAGCTTCGACGAGAGAGCCGATACGTGATTTGGCATGGTCGACAACCACCATCGTACCATCATCGAGATAGCCGACTCCTTGATCTTTATTTTGTCCAGGAGAGACGATCTGCACAGTGATTGTTTCGCCCGGTAGATGCATCGGTCGCAACGCGTGGGCAAGTTCGTTGACATTGACAACAGCAACTTGTTCGGTACGGGCTACCTTGTTGAGATTATAGTCAGTTGTACACAGACTAGCACTAAGTTTTTTGGCAAGCACAATAAGCTGCTCGTCGACACCGTTTGGATGTATCGTACCGTCGTCATAGGTCGTCACCGAGACGTGCGGTAGGTCTTGCAATTCATGTATGACATCCAGCCCATACCGCGCCCGTTCACGCTTGTCGTGATCGGCTCGGTCAGCCATAAATTGTAATTCTCGCGTCACGCTACGAGGAATGATGAGCTCGCTCGAGACAAACCCCGACCGCGCAATCGCGACGATTCGCCCGTCGATGAGCGCACTGGTGTCGCATACTATTCGCGCCCGTGACGGTTTGATTGCATGCGTACGAAACTGTGTATACGTCAGGTAACTTGTCTCCAGCAGGACAACACTGACGAGAATGTGTAATAAATCCATTTGACTATCATAGCAGTTTTCAGTTTACAATTTACAAAACCAGTCGCTTTTTACTTGAAAACTGATAATTGATAATTTATTGTAAATTGAAGATTACTTTGTGAGGTACTTCTGCAACGCTCCACGCAGGTCACTGACAGTTTCGATGAACTTCTCAGACGGTTTTGTCGCGGGTGCAACCGCACGGACAAAGCCGAGTTTCTTTGCTTCAGCGACCCGACGAATCGCACCCGCCGCACTACGGATCTCTCCGCCCAAACCGACTTCGCCCCACACCACTGCATCGGCGCTCATCGCTCGTCCAGCAGCTGCACTCGCAATTGCCATCGCGACAGCAAGGTCAGCTGCTGGATCGCGAAGTTTGATGCCGCCGACGACATTGACAAAGATATCTTTGTCACTAAGGTTTAGTTTGGTTCGTTTTTCAAGCACCGCAATCAGTACATTGAGACGATTGAGATCAAAGCCACTGGCGGTACGCTTAGGATAGCCAAAACTCGTCGGGTTGACGAGTGCTTGTATCTCTACCAGTAACGCACGGTTACCCTCCATGGTCGCGAGTATGATCGAGCCGTCAGTCAGTGAGCGCTCCGCGAGCAAGCTCGCCGATGGATTGTCAACTGGTACGAGACCTGCCTCTTGCATCTCCATGATCGCGAGTTCGGCAGTGCTTCCATAGCGGTTTTTGACCGCCCGCACCAGCTTGAATCCACCATAACGATCGCCCTCAAACTGCACCACCACATCGACGAGATGCTCCATAACCTTTGGTCCAGCGATGCTGCCTTCTTTGGTCACGTGCCCCACCAGCATGACGGCTGTGTGCGAACGCTTGGCGGCTTGGATGATGAGATTGGTCGTATTGGTGATCTGACTGACCGTGCCGGGTGCGCTCGCAATATCTGCCATCGCAAGTGTCTGGATAGAGTCGACAATGACAAGCTGATACGTAGTACTTGCAATCGTCGCTGCGATATCATCGGCACTTGTGCTACTGATAAGCGAGAGGTACGCCTGGGCATCTGCACCCAACCGAGATGCACGTAGCTTTACCTGACCAGCTGATTCCTCGCCAGTCACATACAGCACAGGCTGCGACCGTGCCACGTACGCAGATATTTGGAGCAATAGTGTACTTTTGCCGATACCTGGCTCCCCCGCAACCAACATCACCCCGCCCGGCATGATACCGCCGCCGAGCACCGTATCGATGTCGGCAATACCCGTCGAATAGCGCGCACTGACCGCATCAATTTTCACCTCGGATAGAGTTTTTGCCTCGAGAACTTTCCCCTGGGATTTGCTCAGGACAGTTTTGCCAGTCGGTTCATCAGCCATCTCGACGAGGCTATTCCATGCCCCGCAGTTCTCACAGCGACCCGCCCACTTCGAGTACCTCGTCGCACAATTCTGGCACTGATATTTGGTCGTAGACTTCGCCATACTATGCTCAATTATAAACTATAAGGTATACGTTTGATGCACGCCTCACGCACGTGTGGCTCTTGTTCGATTCTAAAATCTATAATCTAACTTCTACTACAGACTTGGCGCTTCTGGTAACTTTGAATCAATGCTGCGCTGCAAACCCTCTGCGGTTGTATTGAGCGCATCAAGCTCGGATTTTTTCTGATTGTAACGAGCTATCATGTCGTTGATCTCAGTGCGCTGGCGTTGGAGCGCCGATTGGCGCGCCAGTAGCCCTGCCCGTTCGGCATTGAAAGCACTTTGTGACACAAACTCGCCTGCGTCGGCTCGACGATTAAACGCCGTGATATCCCGCTGCAACACGTCAAGTGTCGATTCATAGTTCTTCGACGCGGCATCGACGTGATCGGCCAACTCATTGAGCTCGGCCACAAGATTCTTTTGCTGATCTTCTAGCTGCTGAAACACAGTCTCGTATTGGTTTGATAGCGCGACGAGCCTGCCACGATCAGCAAAATACCGGCTATAATAGTCTTCTAGTTCGTCTGAAAGCGACGTTATCTCCGTGCCTAAAATCGAGTGAAGTTCATTCAGCCGCTCCCCTGGCTCGGTCTGATCGTAGAGAGCCAGGCGGTCTTTGAGCTTTTGGTCAGCAATACCTCGCGATTGCTCTTCGATCAGCCTATCGACACGCACTCGCTCAGTCGCGCTCAGACGGTCGTACGCAGCGTGCAGCATCTCATGCGCCGCTGTCACTTCACGAATGCCGTCGAGCCGTGCATCTGCCACATCAAACACGTGTATCTGACGATTGGCATAGCAGCCGAGTATGGCAGTTTTTTCGACAAGCTGTTTGCAGTGTGTATTAAACGCGCTGCGTGCGTCTACTGTTGGACGCGACGCATAAAAATAAAACTTCCCTTTGTCCGTCAGCTGCGCCCGCGACGCAATCGCGACAATCTCGCTCGATGGCTTGAACTGCCAGACAGTCAGCTGATCGACGATAAACTGACGGTTGAACATAGCCCCTACAGCCACTGCGAGCACAGCAAGAAGCACGGCAAGCCGGACAATACTACGCAGTAGGTACGACCGATTCGGAGGCATGTGCGACTTCCATTTCTTCGGCGTGAGCAGCGATATGCAATGTACCGCGGACAGCACTTACTGTCACTATCTGTCCTTTTTCATAGCTACCCTTTATGAGACCTTCGGCGATAGCATGTTCGATATCGTCTTGGATGACCTTGCGTAGTGGTCGCACACCATGATGTGCATCATAGCCTCGTGCGATAAGCTCGCGTTTGGCGGCAGGCGCGACGACAAGCCCAAGTCCTTTGCGCTGCAAACGGCGGCGTAACTCTTCGATCTGAATATCAAATATCTTGCTCACTTCGTCGCGAGTCAGTGCGCGAAAGACGATGACATCGTCAAAGCGATTGATAAGTTCTGGACGCATCATGTCTTCGAGTGACTTTTTGGCGGCGTGAGCATTTTTGTCATGCAATGTCTCTAGGTTGTCACGGTCCGTGCGGCTCGCTGCCTCAAAACCCATCTCTGCTTCACGGTACATCACATCGCTACCAAGATTGCTTGTCAGTATGACGATCGTGTTACTAAAATCTACCTTGCGACCTTTTGCATCGGTCAACGTGCCATCTTCGAGTAGTTGCAACAGGAGGTTAAAGACATCGCGGTGAGCTTTTTCTATCTCGTCAAATAGCACGACGCTGTACGGTTGACGGCGAATTTTGTCCGTCAACTGCCCGCCATCTTCATACCCGACATAGCCAGCGGGCGCCCCGACGAGTCGACTCGTCGTATGGTGTTCGCGAAACTCGCTCATATCGATCTTGATCAGTGCATCATCGCTGCCGAACACTTCGCGCGCCAGCACACGGGCGAGTTCCGTCTTACCAACACCCGTCGGACCCATAAAGATAAATGAACCAATCGGCCGCTTCGGATTGGCGATACCACTGCGAGCACGGCGAATCGCACGCGCAACTTTGCTGATCGCTTCATGCTGACCGATGACTGATTTGCTAAGATGCTTTTCCAGCTGGGATAGCAATTTTACCTCTGATCGTTTCAGCTGGCGCACCGGAATACCTGTCATGGTCGCAACAGCTTCTGCGATGATATCACTCGTCAGTTTTGACGCCTGTGAGCCCTGAGACGCTTTCGACAGCTCATCAAGTTTTTCTTTGAGCCGACTCATGCGCATCTTGTACAACGCTGCTCGTTCGTAATCTTCCGACTGCGCTGCTTCTTCCATACGCTCTTCGAGGTGGCGAATTTCTTTGCTGATTTCGCGTGATTTACCTGGCTTTTGGCCGCGTTTGACCCGCACCAATGCAGCGGCTTCGTCGATCACATCAAGCGCTTTATCGGGCATGTGGCGTTCTGAGACGTAGCGATCGGCCATATAGACAGCATCCTCGACGACGTCATCGCTCATCGTCACGCCATGATAATTTTCGTAATGTTCACGAAGACCCCGCACAATCGCGACCGTGTCGGCATAGCTCGGTTCAGGCACCATGACTGGCTGCAAGCGTCGTTCGAGCGCCGCATCTTTTTCGATATGTTTGCGATACTCGTCGAGCGTCGTGGCACCGATCATACGGACTTTGCCCCGTGCCAGGGCTGGTTTGAGCATGTTAGCAGCGTCCATGCTACCTTCGGCTGAGCCAGCGCCGACCAGCAGGTGCATCTCATCGATAAATGCGATGGTGTGACTATCGGCTGAGAGTTCGTCGATGACTTTTTTGAGTCGCTCTTCGAATTCGCCGCGGTATTTGGTGCCGGCCACCATACCTGGCAGGTCGATCAGGATGATGCGTTTGTCACAGAGATGCTCAGGCACGTCTTCACTTGCAATGCGCTGCGCGAGACCTTCGACGATGGCCGTCTTGCCAACACCAGGGTCGCCGATGAGGATGGGATTATTTTTGGTCCTCCGACTGAGGATCGTGATCATGCGGGTGATCTGCTCATCGCGACCAATCACCGGATCGAGTTTGCCGTCGCGCGCCATGGCGGTGAGATCACTGCCAAATTTACTGAGCGCAGGCTGGCGGCTGCGCTGTTGCTTGGCATTCGGCGTGCCCTGCATCGCTTCACCCTCGAGATGCTGGCGGTTAAGATAACTCTCGAGTTCGCCGATCAGCTCGTCGACATTGACGTTCATATCGCGCAGCAGCACGGTCGCGCGGGCATTTTTCTGACTGAGTATGCTAAAGAGAATGTGCTCTGTACCGCAGAAGTCTTGTCGGAATTCCTGTGCGATATCCCAGCTCATGCGGAGAGTCAGTTTGGCCGTCTCGCTGAGGCCTTTGGCTCCCGTGCTGACGACCAGTGCGCGTGGCGTAAGGTTCAGCGCATGTTGCGCTCGCTCGAGCGTCACGCCAGCATCAGCGAGTATTTTTGCCCCGACCGACGTCTCCTGCGCCAAGACACCAAGTAAGAGGTGCTCAGTGCCAATATACGAGCTGCCAAGCCCACGCGCCGTCAGCTCGGCATGCTGCAAACTGCCGCGCGCATTGTCGGTCAAGTGGTCGACGAAATCTGCAAAGTTTTCTGGCATCTGCTGTTGTCCCTCTTATCGAGCTGGCCGTCATCAGTTATATCGCTCGTTACACCATCAATTATAGCAAAACTAGCACTCGGGTCAAGCGAGTGCTAATCTCTTCTGTCGCGACAGAAATGGCGCACTGTTCTTGTGATCAAGAACCAAGTCTTACTTTTTGTCTTGATACAAAATCAATTCTAACGAGCCTGCCCGCCATTGGCGGGCTTGTCTCTGACACTTTTGGCAACAAAAGTATCACAAAATTGCTGGGCGGCTTCCCTCCGCCGTGAGCTTCCAAAGCGAAAAAAGGCGTCTGCGGAACAGCTTCGCTGGGTCGCTGGAGGCGACCGAGGTCCTCGACCGTTACTCCTTTTTTCGCTTCTCCAGCTCTCGAGTCAGTGCAGATGCCCAGACCCGGTCCGCCAGACGGCGGAAGCTTGCGGCTGGCTGAATACAGAGAACCTCACAAGGACAGTGTTGACTTTTTTATCTTTTAGTGATATATATATTGATCTTTTCGACTCGAGGGAGCGAATTGGTCGCACATCCATCCATTCATCCATCCTACTCCCTCAGATTTAGGAGACGACCATGTCGTCACAGTTCACTCCTCCGGCAGCTCATCCGGTCAGTTTCACCTTCACAGAGACTCAGGGTAGCTGTACCCTGTGGTGCAACTACCGACTACACCATGGTGGCGATCAGACGTTATACGCCAACACTGGCTTCAGCGGACTCTCCAATGACCCCACGGGACTCATCGGACATGTCATCACGATGGCCAACCTGGCTGATAGTGGCGTGATCTGCATTACGTTGAAGAGTCATTCAGTGATGCTGAGCTCGTCTCCGGCGGTCAAACCCGACAAAGCCAATGAGATCTTGACGCAAGCAATCCTCCGCGCAGGTCTGGGACCGGTCACCGTGAAGTAGGACTCGTGTGACGACGGGAGGGCCACCTCGGCCCTCCCGTCTCCCGAGAGACACATGATGAATGGGTGGATAATTCGCTTTCATACCTGCGCGGGTATGCTGACGAGTCCAAAAGGACGAAAAGCGATTAAAATACTCCGGTGGTAATATTACTCATTCACAGATTGCTGCACGGATGAGGGTAGCTGTTGACCACGAACGCGAACTGATAACTTCGTCGCGTTTTTGCCAATCGCATCTCTCCAACTTGGTTTTCCAGTCGTCTCGGGTAGCACACTAAGATGAGCGTCCAGAAGCATCAGCTCTTGCAAAATATAATTTCTATCAGACGGCGATACCTCTGTGGCAGCAAGAGGACACTTATCAACACAGCCTTGCACATCTCTCATCTGGCCAAATTCTGATTGCAACCCTACTTCAGGGATTACTTTGCCAAGATTTTGGTTTGGCCCAAGCGTGAAACAATATGTTAATCCCCCATCTGCTTTGACTACAACAAACGTCACGCTATTTACATCAAATATCTGCCCCGCGTCTCTTGGGGTAATGGTGTGTATGAGAACTTGATTTAATGGTTTATCTGTCGCACCAAATGCGTTTTTAATCTTTTTCTTAACTGCGTGATTCGCATTCTTGGGCTTTGCCAGAGCGTACACTCTCGAAACAATTTCTGGACGGCTAAGCTGATTGAAAAAACTATCGTCACTTTCTTCTTCGACAGGAAAAGTATCGTAGTCGCCACTCGAAAATACTTTCCCCAATGGAAACACAACGCCGTAGTTATTCAACACCCGTTGTACGGCAGACTGAATATGCTTTAGAGCAGGCGTTGCGACAACATTGCCTCTTCCTGTTATCTTATCTGCAAGTGAAGATACTACACTGCCTAATTGAGCTGATGTAAGCAACTCACCGCTGCGACGAATAACGCTTTCCTGGGAACGCTTAAATAATTCATCATCTGGCCTCATATTGATCATTACCATACCACGTACTTACATAGTCCGCAACTACTTCGACGATGGTCAAGTTATTGTGTAATGGCATCTATGATAAAAAACGATCAATCAAAGACTCCCAAGATAACTACGAGAGTCTTACTTTGAGATTATTCTAAAATCCAAAATCCAAAATCTAACTTCTGTACATTACTCAGCGCTCTGCTCAATCGCACTAAACAGATCATCCTCGATGTTTTTGCGAGGTTTTTTCTCTGCTTTGGGCACAACCACAGGTGTAGCACTACCTGCTGGGGTGATGTCGAGCTCGTAACCAGTCAGTTTACTGGCGAGACGAACATTCTGCCCGCCACGGCCGATAGCGATGGACTGCTGGTCTTCGTTGACATAGACTTTGGCGCGTTTGTCTTTGACGCCTTCTTCGATCTCGATCTTGCTGATCTCAGCTGGGCTAAGCGCGTTAGCGATAAAGTTTTTAGTATCGGCATCGTAGGTGATGATATCGATCTTTTCCTGTTCGCCGATCTCGTTCATGACGGCATTGACACGAGTACCATGACCACCGACAAATGTACCGACCGGATCGACACCCGGCACGGTGCTTGCAACAGCTAGTTTGGTACGCTTGCCTGCTTCTCGCGCGATGGCTTTGATCTCAACAGCACCCGTCTCCATCTCTGGCACTTCTTGGCGGAAGAGATACTCGACAAAGGCTTCGTTGGCACGAGTCAAGATGAGCTGCGGGCCACGCGTGTCGCGTTCGACATCTTTGAGATAGACCTTGATACGGCTTCCAATACTGTAATATTCACCGGGGATTTGCTCACTCTGTGGCAAGATACCGACGGTTTTTCCCATCTCGATGCGCACCACACGCGCTTCGACACGCTGGACGGTACCGACGAGAACGGTGCCGATCTTGTCAGCGAATTCTTCCATCACCACCTCACGCTCAGCTTCTCGAAGCTTTTGGAGAACGACTTGTTTGGCGGTTTGTGCAGCCACGCGGCCGAAGCTGGTCGCTTCGAACATCTCTTCGACAGTGTCGCCGACTTTCGCGCCTTTTTTGATCTTAGCAGCGTCAGCCTCTGTCAGTTCAGTTGCGGAGTTTTCGACTTCTTCGACAACTTGGTAGATCACGTAGACTTTTGCCGTGCCCTTGACAGTGTTGAGCTCGGCTCGCACGTCTTGGTCGCGGTCACCATTGTCACGACGCCATGCAGCAGCGATGGCTTGCTGGACGACATCCATGACTGTCTCTTCGGGGAGGTTTTTCTCCTCAGCGATAGTGGTGATAGCCAGAACTAGTTGTTTTACGTTTAAATCTTGCATGATTTCCTTTCCTTTTTCATGAAAAAACCCGACCTGCCGGCCGGATAAGTACAGGTACAAGTATAGGACGTGACAAACCGAAAGTCAAGTGGACATGAACAGGCGTAAACTTGGTATCATAGAATATATGACTCAGACTTATCGTCTCTATGAATATTTTTTGCCCAAACACTATGATCTGACATTGACCCTAGAGCGAGAGAAACGACAATTTCATGGCTCGGTGACGATCGCAGGGCACAAACCGCATCACAATCACCCTATCCTGCTACACGCAAAAGACCTGACGCTCCACCGCGTCACAGTCGATGGCGAGCTCAGCCATGTCACGCCGCTCGCACATGATGCGCACCGTCTCGATATCGACCTCCCGAGAGGTGACTACACGATCTCGGTAGAATTTAGCGGTACTATCACTGATCCGATGCATGGTCTCTATCCGTGCTACTATGAGCACGATGGCGACAAAAAAGAGCTGCTCGCGACGCAATTTGAATCACACCACGCCCGCGAAGCCTTCCCCTGTATTGACGAGCCAGAAGCCAAAGCGACATTTGACCTGACGCTTATCACCGAACCCGACGTCACCGCCCTCTCCAATATGCCGATAGCAAGATGCCAGAAAGAAGATGGAAGAAAGAAGACGTCGTTCACCACGACGCCGCGCATGAGCACATATCTGCTGGCGTTTGTCGTCGGCGAACTGCATGCGTCCACGGCACAAAGTAAAAATGGGGTGGAAGTATCAGTGTATTCTACCCTATCCCAGGCGAAATCGACACATCAGTTTGCTCTCGCAGAAGCGGTACGGCTGCTTGATTTCTATGAAGATTATTTTGGGGTTCCCTACCCGCTGCCGACATGCTATCACGTGGCGCTGCCTGATTTCTCGGCACTTGCGATGGAAAACTGGGGACTTATCACCTACCGCGAAGGCTACTTGCTCACCCATGAGACGACACCAATTGACCAGCAACGCTACATCGCAACCGTCATCGCCCATGAACTCGCTCACCAATGGTTTGGCGACTTAGTCACGATGCGCTGGTGGGATGACCTGTGGCTCAACGAGAGCTTTGCAAACGTCATGGAATATATCGCGCTCGACAATCTGCACCCTGACTGGCATATGTGGGATGATTTTGCTGCCAAAGAATCAACGATGGCTCTAAGCCGCGATCAGTTTGCCTCCATCCAACCTGTTGCCTATCACGTACGTACACCTGATGACATCGCCGCCGTGTTTGACAAAGCCATACTGTACTGCAAAGGCAGCCGCCTGATCCGCATGGCGATAACCTATATCGGTGAAGATGCATTTCGCCAGGCACTACGCCAGTACTTCACCGATTTTGCCTACGGCAACACCGAGGGCCACGATCTATGGCACGCCATGCACACCGCCTCAGGCAAACATATCGAAGCCCTCATGGAACACTGGTTGACGCACAGCGGCTTGCCCATCGTCTCAGTCGTGCACACGCCCAAGGGATACGAGATATCACAGCATCGTTTCGCCGTTGGCAGAGACAGTGACAATACTCTCTGGCCGATACCCCTTGCCGCGGCTCATGAGGCATTCCCCGATGTACTTCACGATGCGTCGATGCATCAAATCGAAGCGGCGTCTCCACAGCTCAATGTCGGCGGCGTCAGCCATTTTGTAACACAGTATGACGACGTATCATTTGAGACAATGTGTCAGCTTGCTCGGGGCGATAGTCTCAGCAGCGTTGAGCGCGGTATGTTTCTCTATGAGACGTACCTGCTGACACAGAGTGGTCGGTACTCAATGGCGTATCTCCTCGGTTTGCTTACCTCACTTGCCGATGAGTCGTCGAGTGCAGTGTGGCTCACGATAAGCGAAATCCTCGATGCACTGAACCTCATCGCCCCGCCTGACCAGTTCGAAACGTACGTCCGCCGGTTGCTTCGACCAAGTGCAACACATTATGCAATTGATGAGACCCAGCCCGATGACGCCAATCAACGTAAGACACATGGTATCATCAATCGGCTACTCGTACGCTACGGCGACCAGCACACGATCGACCATGCACTGGCCATGTACCGCCAGTCGATGTCACTTGAGGATATCGAGGGCGATCTGCAATCAGCGTTGTTTCTCGCCGTCAGCCGATACGGTACTACTCAGGATTATGCACGACTCGTCCATCTTCATACATCTACAACCAATGCAAGCCTCAGAGATATCGTCGCGCGTGCCCTCGCAGCTGGAAGTGATACAGCTCTCATGGAATCGTGGGTACGAGCACTTCATGAGCCTAGTACGATCAAGCCACAAGACGTCCCGACGTGGTTTTATTACCTCATGCACAATCCCGTGTCGCGTGAGATGACATGGCAATGGCTCCACGATCATTGGGACTGGTTGCTCGAGCATTTTGGCAACGGTCATGCACTCGAGAAATTCCCAATGTACGGGGCTAAGACGCTCTATGGAGACGCGTGGTTACGCCGCTACAAGACGTTTTTTGACACTCATGACGACCCGACCATCCGCCGAGCCGTACGCGTCGGCATAGATGAGATCACCGCGCGCACCGCATGGGCTGACCGCGACCACAAATTTTTAGAGAACCTATAAAGATTCCCTACTTTCTACTTTCCCGTACGCTATACTAGTTACCAATGAACACACGCCACCCTCACTCCGCTACGTCATTCGACTTATCCGTACGCCCACAGGACGATTATTTTGGATACATCAACAACCATTGGCTCACCGCCAATCCCATTCCGTCGACCGAGAGCAGCTGGGGAACATTTTATATCCTGCGCGACACTGCAGCCCACGCTGTACACGAGATTATGCGGGAGTTGACGTCTGCCGACGATGCATCACTTTCACACGACCAGCGTCTACTCAAAACATTTTTTGCGTCGGCACAGCACTATGACAAGTACGCGAAAGAGCACGTTGCCTACCTACGCGCACGAGTCGCCGAGATCGCGGCGATTAATTCGCCTCACGATCTTGCACGCGTCATCGGCCAGATGCACCGCCGTGATCAGTCGCCATTTTGGACGCTGTACGTAGACCATGACGACAAAGATTCTGATATGCAAGTACTGCGCGTTCATCAGTCGGGTCTCACCCTACCTAATCGCGATTATTATCTGGGTCGCGACGCGCACATGCGCGAAATCCGTAAACAATACCACGACTATCACCGGCGCATGAACATCAATATGCCCGATATCATCGAGTCGAGATTTGAGACAGTTATGGATATCGAGACGGCGCTTGCACGTGCCAGCTGGACCAATGTCAAACTACGTGACATCGAGAAAAACTACAACCCAACCACACTCGCAAAACTCCACCAAGATTATGACTTTGACTGGCATACGTACTTTGCCGCGCTCGGCTGGCAGCAGCCCAACGATCATATCGTCGTCAGCCAGCCGTCATTTCTGCGTGCAGTGATGACAATGCTCCACGATCGACCACTGACCGATATCAAACAGTATCTCACTTGGCAGGTACTCGATGGCTGCGCGATGTGGATCGACACCGTTGCGACCGATATCGTCTTCGACTTTTTCGGCCGCGTCATCAATGGCACGAGTGAACTCAAACCACTCTGGAAACGAGCCGTACAATCAGCCGACGCGCTCGTCATCGGCGAAGCCATCGGTCGCGAATACGCCGCCCGTCATTTTCCAGAAAGTTCCAAACAGTCAGTGCTCGCCATCGTCGAAGATATTCGCAGCGCCTATCACGCGCGCATTGACCGCCTGACTTGGATGAGCGACGCCACCAAGCAACGCGCCCACACCAAACTAGATAATATCTCGGTGCTCATCGGTTACCCGACAGTCTGGAAAGATCTATCAAGTCTAACATTTACTAAGGGTAATCACCTAGCAAACCTCATGGCCGCCCGCGAATTTCGTACCGACCTCGAACTTGCCAAAGTTGGCCAGCCACCGGCCGACGAGCAGTGGGAAATGAACGCCCACACTGTCAACGCCTACCATCACCCCAACCGCCTCGAGATCGTCTTTCCCGCTGCCATCTTGCAGCCACCGTTTTACGACCCTAGCGCAACGTACGCAGCAAATCTCGGCGGTATCGGAGCCGTCACTGGGCACGAATTCACCCACGGCTTCGACGACCAAGGCGCCGACTTCGACGAGCGCGGCAATACCAATCGCTGGCAAACACCTGACGAACGTGAGGCATTCGATCGACTTGCCGCTCATATCGTGGCACAAGCCGACGCATTTGAAACTGTCCCTGGCACATTTTTGCAAGGCAAACTTATCCTGGGTGAAGCTATCGCTGACATCGGCGGTCTAGAACTCGCCGTCGAGGCACTCCGGATGAAATCCGCCCCTGATACATTTACATCCCAGGTGAAAGACCTTTTCGTGACCTTTGCGCGTTGCGAATGCGCGCACGCGACCACTGAACGGCTCATCGAACTCGCCAAGATCGACCCGCACCCGCCCAGTCGCTTTCGTGTCAACTGCGTCGTCTGCCATAACGATGCGTTTTATGAGACATATGGCGTAAACACATCTGACAAACTGTATCTTCCACTAGAGAAACGCGCGCAGATTTGGTAGCGGGGATAAATTTACAATTCACAGTTTACAGTTCACAATGAGTTTTCAATTTTCAGTTCACAAACTTAGCCGTGGAAAATGACTTTATTTGATCATTGAAAACTGATCATTGTAAATTTACTGAAAATTGTAAACTGTAAACTACTGTTATACATTCTCCTCCCACCGCGTCACCTCCAGCCCTTCACCGGTTACTTCTATCACACCTAACCGTGCGTCCTGTTCACCATGACTATGCAGCCACAGCTTGGCAGCAAAGCGCATCTGGTTCAGCTTTTTCGGCGTAATCGCCGCGATGCCACCGCCTTGGCGAGCTGACCGGCGATATTTGACTTCGACGAAATAGACGATACCTCTTTGCATCGCGACGATATCGATCTCGCACCATTTTGTCTTCCAATTGCGCTCGATGATCGTATAACCTCGTCGCTCAAGATAATGTGCGGCTGCTTCTTCGGCAAATCGTCCGATTTTCGAAGTATTTGTGGGTACGTCACCAATGATTTGATCATTATTTTGCATATGTTGATCTTTGGTCTCATCGTATAATCGAGCGATGGGCGCAAACGACTGGCGATGAAGAGGCGTCACGCCGAGGCGCTCAATCGCGGCACGATGCGCGGCCGCACCATAGCCAACATGCCCTACGAACCCATAGCCTGGAAATACCACATCGCACAGCCCCATATAGTGGTCTCTTGCAACTTTCGCTATGACCGACGCTGCGCTGCAACTCGGTACGAGTAGATCTGCCTTCTTCATAAGTGTCGCTCTCGGATCGTCAAGTAGTCGCATAGTACCATCGATAATTATCTGGTCTACACCACTTAGATCAATATGTGCCACCGCTCGTCGTGCGGCGAGTTTGAGTGCGGCACTGAGACCGATATGATCAAGATCGCGAGCACTTACCCAACCGATGCCGACAAGTGGCGCGGTTTGTTTGATCTCGAGTGACAGCTTTTCGCGCGTTTTCTTCGTCAGTAGCTTGCTATCCGTCAGCCCTACGATCTCATGCCCACCCAAGCCGACCGCAGCAACCACCAGCGGCCCTGCCCATGCCCCACGCCCAACTTCGTCGATACCGAGAATCATACAAAAGTAGATTTTAGATTTTGGAAGATGGATTTTGGAAAAATTACGATTTGAAACAGCATAGTTTGATTATACGTCTGACATATGGTTGCAATCAAATATGACATGTGGTGTAATGATAGTGTTTCGTCGATGAACATCCGTGGTGTTCCTCGCGCGCACCTCGACAGATTGGAGTCGCAGTGGATGCGTGGATAATTGGGTCATTATACATCGTCATCAACCTCATCATTGCCTTACGATATAATCTCTTGAAAGGAGATATGACCACTCGAGATCGTCTCTTACTTCTTGCTCTCGCTCTCGTCTTGGCGCTTCCGATGCTAGTCGTCGTTAGAGTTGAAAGGGTAATTCGTAGAAAATCCAAGGTGCGTTAAATTTTAGTAGGGTTGTACCCGGCGTGATTCCGCGCCGGGAGACCATGCGCCGATCTGTCGAGGAAATTCCCTGCAAAAAACACCCCGCCATGTGGCGGGGTTTGTGATTATTCTAGTATCTAGAATCTAGCGTCTAGAATCTACTTGTTCTGTGCATGAGCTGCCTCGACCGCGGCGGCTTTGGCGTCGAGCTCGGCCTGAGCTTTGGCCTCTTCAGCAGCCTTTTCTTCGGCGGCTTTGGCGGCAGCGGCTTTCATCTCAGCTTCGGCTTTTTCAGCTTCAAGATCACGGACGTCGTTGACTGACTCGCGGTCAAAATCCACGCCCGACAGTCGCGTCCCTTTACCAGTACGATCACGGAGGTAGCTGAGGTAGTTGCGGCGTACTTTTGAGCGCTTGGTCACCTCGATCTTGAGGATCAATGGGCTGTGGATGAGGAAACTTTTCTCGACACCGACACCGCTGGCGACTTTACGGACCGTGATGCGACTCGTGAGAGAATCTTTGCGGTCAGTTCGGACGACAGTACCCTCAAACATCTGGGTACGCTCTTTGCCACCTTCTTTGATCTTTTGGTAGACACGAACTGTATCGCCTGAGCGAACATCCACGACCTTAGTTTTCTTCTGTGCGTCATTTACTTTTTGAATAGCTGCAAACATATCTACTTCACCTTAGATTTATATCAATAGTCAGTTACCAACTATAGCACGTTCTATCAGATATGAAAAGAGCTGTAGTAGATATCTACAAAAGTTTAATTTTTATGACGATCGTTTAAAAACGCAGATGTTTTGTAAAGAATATAGAACGTCACCGCACCAGACGAATTGGCCAACAGATCCCAAGATGTATCCGTGACGGGGTACGCATCGAGATAGACGAATGCAAAGAGTTCGTACAGCTCATTGAGCACGCCGAGCGCCGATGTCAACGTATAGACAATGCACAGTTCGACCCACCATGCGCGTACACCGAAACTTCGCCGAAAATACAGCCATATCATCCCGCAGAACATTCCACCACCGACAAAATGTGTCCAAAACTGCGTGTCAGTACCATTAATGATCGGTGATGGCAAAAATGCTGACAACGAGAACGTGAGACATGCCATCACGAGCAGTCGCCGACTCCCGTGATTGTGTAGCCGCTGGTCAAACCACCGCGCGCAAAGATATATTGCGATGGGCAAAATCACGACATACAATACCATTCCCTTCATACGTCATAGTATACTAGGGACTATGAATTACGACGAACTCGCACTCGAACTCCACAAAAAATACGGCGGCAAGATCACGACATCACTCCGTGACAGCCGTAAACTGACGCGCACCGAGCTCAGCGCGTATTACACACCGGGTGTCGCCGCAGTAAGCCGCGCCATCGTCGCAGACGCGTCGCAGCTCCCGACCTATACCTGGACAAACAATCTTGTCGCTGTTATATCTGACGGCTCAGCCGTACTTGGTCTCGGCGATATAGGACCGAGAGCATCAATGCCAGTTATGGAGGGCAAGGCGTTGCTTTTCAAACACTTTGCAAATATCGATGCAGTGCCTGTCATACTTGACGTACATACTCCTGACGAGATCGTCGCAGTCGTAAAGGCCATTGCACCGAGCTTTGGCGCAATCAATCTCGAAGATATTGCTGCACCAAAATGTTTTGAGATCGAAGAACGGCTGAAAAACGAGTGTGACATCCCAATATTCCATGATGATCAGCATGGTACAGCCATCGTAGTGCTCGCGGGGTTGATCAATGCGATGAAAGTAGTTGGCAAAGAGCTATATGAGAGCACTGTTGTCATGGTTGGCGCAGGTGCAGCTGGGACTGCGATCACGAAGCTGCTCCATCGGTATGGCATCGGCAAGATCTACGCAGTTGACAGTAAAGGCGTCGTGAACGACAGCCGCGCTGATCTCAATCCAGAAAAAACTGCTTTGCTGTCCTATTTGGAGAATGACGTCAGCGGAAGCTTGCAAGATGTGATACCCCACGCGGATATATTTATCGGCGTGTCACAGCCAGGCGTATTGAGCGAGGATATGGTCCATGCCATGCAGCCAAAACCGATCATCTTTGCACTTGCAAACCCGACGCCAGAGATCATGCCTGATGTTGCTCGATCTGCCGGAGCTGCAATCGTTGCCACTGGACGTAGCGACTTCCCTAACCAAGTCAACAATGCTCTTGCGTTCCCGGGCATATTTCGAGGCGCACTCGACCATAGCATAAAAAAGATTACCGATGATCACAAAATTGCTGCTGCCGAAGCAATTGCCTCACTGGTCGACGCTCCGACAGCCGATGAGATCATCCCGTCCGTCTTTGATGATCGACTTGTTCCTACGATTGCAGACGTTATCACCTGACAGGTAATCTTTACGGTATGACTGGTTACGCTGCTTTCCCCTGCCGTTGATCGAGCGGGAGTTGCTGTACGTACAGCCCCTTTGGTAGCCTCAGATCTGTTTGCCAGCCAAGCCCTATCGGATTAGCTGCGGTAAATTCTACTGCCATACGTGCCATCGGATGAATATGACGCCCTGGTTGAAGTTTGCATAGTTGCGGAGCGGTCAGCACCTTCACTCCAGTATTCTCAGGGCTAGCATGGTCATCCCATACAACTTCATCTGGTACCTCTGCGTAAGCCATAAAGATATGCCAGGTCAACGGGTTACCACCTCTGCTCGTCCCACAAAGTAATAACGCGCGTTGCGCTATGATATGAGAGATTCGACAATCAAACGGTAGCTCCTCCCCCATCTCTCGCACCAGAGCATCAAGCGGCGTTTCACCCTTACTCCGTCGTATATCACCACCTGGCAGATTACATTGACCGGCAGCATCGACAAGAAATACATACCCACCACGTGTTCGCACAACAGCTTTTGCACTTTCTCGGTGTTCGTGATTTGGTATCTCTCGTGTCATACTATGTTTATTTTAGGTGTGTACTCTATATACCTCTTATGCTTTCACGATAGCAACCAATGTCAGAATTATAGGACGCGGTTGATCTCCTCAAGTGTGGTTTCACCACGAAGAACTTTCAGGATGCCGTCTTGCATCATGGTAAGCATACCCTCTTTACGGGCAGCATTCTCAATGTCGCTTACGTTGATATCTTTGATATCGCCGCGGATAAATCGCTGGACACGTTCGGTTACCAATAATTGCTCGGTAATCATGATGCGACCCTTGTACCCAAATGGGTTTTCATCGCTCGTACCCGGCTTGTAAAGTTGACAGTGGTCGATGTCGGGCTGGTCGAACCCATGTGGCAACGGCGCTAGATTATCTTTGAGCCACCGCTTCGTCGTATCGTCAGGCTCGTAGGCAATTTTCGTTGCATCATCCAGCCGCCGCACGAGCCGCTGTGACAATACCATACGAATCGCATTGGAGAAAATCGGGTTCGTACCGATCATATCTATCATACGAGCAAATGCGGCTGCGGCACTCGACGCATGGAATGTTGTGAGCACGAGATGACCCGTAATCGATGCCTGTATGGCTGTTCGCGCCGTATCGACGTCACGAATCTCACCTACCATCACCACGTCTGGGTCTAGGCGCAATACCGCACGCAATTTGTCCGCGAAACTATCTCCCGCTGTCGTATTGACCGGAATCTGACTGATGCCCGTGATACTCATCTCGATCGGATCCTCAAGCGTCAATATCTTACGATCAGGTGTATTGAGCGCGTTCAAGATACTGTAAAGCGTCGTACTCTTACCAGAGCCTGTCGGCCCAACGACCATCACCATACCATGTGGATGTGCGACGAGCTCTTCGATCTCAGAGCGTCGTGCATCATCCAGCCCCAGTCTATCAATCTGTAATAATTCTTCATCAAAGTTGAACAGACGTATCACCGCATCCTGGCCATATCCAGTCGGCACGGTCTCAATACGCATATTAAGCAGTCGGTCTGGCTGGTCCTTCGGAGTATGCTGCATATGGCCGCTTTGCGGCTCTTGTGCGGCTGTCGAGATATTTGCTCGCGACGCAATAGAGGCGAACAATACGCGGTATTTATCATGTGTTATCTCCGCAATGGTATGCAGCGCGCCATCAATTCGCATCCGTATACGCAAATTTTCACGCTGATTTTCAAGATGTATGTCGCTCGCCCCTAGACTATCAGCCTGTTCTATCAGGTAATTCAGCATATCGTCACTGCGGACGCCTTCAAGTGTCGTCGATACTTCATGCAACGTGTTGCTGTCACCTTCCTCTGCAATCTTCACGTCCTCATAATGTACCTCTTTGGGCGGATCGTAGCGGAGCATGTACTCTCGAAAACCGCTCAGACTAATAAGAACGAACTCGACGACTGTTGATTTTCCAGAAAACTCATTTTCGATACCTTTCATCACTGATTGGGGAGTGCTTGAGGTAATACCAAATACAGCCGAGTGTCGGTCAGTTCCTTCGCGAAGCGGCACAGTTTTTTGCTGGTACATCTGTTGTATCGAAAGAATCGGATTCGACACTAGCTCGGCAGTTGCTGCCATACCTCGAGTGTCGAGATAGCTTATACCCAAAATTGCTGCACGCTCTTGCGTACTACGTTCTTCTTGCTCGCGGAATCGGGTCTGCTGTTTGCTATCATCCATACTCCTTATGGTAAATGGTAAATGGTAAATGGTAAATAGCTAAGACACTGCGTTACACTGGTACTATGCGCTCAATCATCGTCATCGCTCACAATATTCGTTCAGCTCACAACATAGGAAGTATTTTTCGAACATGTGAAGGGTTTGGTGTTGAACAGATTATCCTTAGCGGCTACTCGCCATACCCAATCCTCCCCGATGACGAGCGACTACCTCATATCAGTCAGAAAATCACAAAAGATATCCATAAGACTGCGCTAGGGGCAGAAGATCTTGTCCCATTCACCTATACGATGGCGCTCGACCTCTCCGTACTACGCAACAGAGGGTATCGTATCGTCGCGCTTGAACAAGCGACGCATTCTATATCACTTCCACAGTTTGACGCGCCCGATCATATCGCACTCATACTCGGCGAGGAAGTCAATGGCATCACAACGACACTTCTGTCTCAGTGTGACGACATCGTAGAGATCCCGATGTATGGCCGCAAGGAATCATTTAACGTCAGTGTTGCGGCGGGAATTGCCTTGTATCAGTTACTGGCAATGTAGTATACTACGAAGCAAGATAGTGCTTATGAAAAAACACACACATCATCATCTGCATTCGGTTAGAGTGATTTTATTTGGCATGTTGCTTATTGCAGTTGGGCTGACGCGCCTCAATGCGGCCGAGCTGCCTCGTGTTGCAACATCATCAGGTCAGGGTGGATCGGTCCTCGCATACGCATCGTCCATCAGTCGTGCGGCACTCCTCGCCGAAAACAATGCGTCGAGAGAGGCAAACGGACTACCTGGCTACACTTTAAATTCACAGCTCAACAACTCTGCCCAAGCAAAAGCGCAAAATATGGCCGATAGTAATTACTGGGCACATGTCGCACCTGACGGTACGCAACCATGGTATTTCTTTGAAGCGGCTGGCTACACCTACCAAGGAGCAGGTGAAAATCTCGCCTACGGCTTTGACACGTCATTTGCCGTAAATCAAGGGTGGATGAATAGCCCAGGTCATAAGGCGAATATCTTGGGCAATTATGAAGATGTTGGGTTCGGCTTCGTCAACGCACCAAATTATCAGGGAGGCGAATATACGATTGTTGTCGCCCACTATGGCAAGCCTATCCGTTACACAGCGCCCGTACAAGCTCCGGCACCCGCACAACCCACCGCGCCAGCACCACCCGCTCAATCGAAGCCCGCTCCCCTCACGCAGCCAACTACACAACCGACTACGCCATCAACTACCGATGCGCCAGCAAAGGAACCTGTCGAGCAACCTGTCGCCACCGCATCACCTCAGCCTACCGATGAAAAAAAGATCTCAACGACACCGACGCCAGTCAATGTCGCATCAGCAAAAAATGTTTCGGTGTTTGAATCGTTACGGTTTGGCTCGATACCGACTGTCGCAGCGGTCAGCCTCGGTCTGACGCTTGCAACTGGAATAGGCTATGCATTGACACACCGCCGGTTGATGCAGCGAGCACTCGCAACCAGTGAACATTTTGTCATCGCTCATCCAACATTTGATGCGCTCGCGCTGACTCTAGCTGTTGCCTTGATTCTGTCATCTACGGTTGCTCGCCTGCAGTAAACCGTCCTATTTGAAACGTACCGCGTCTTCACCGTATATATTCGCAATCAACCCCTTGAGGGCTTCATCTGCAGCCGCTTTAAAGGGCACTCGTATTGCTGATTCTTTATTATCCCCAAGCACAAGGATTACTTCGCAATCACCCGGAAACTGATTGAAGACCTTTTTCAACGCGAGAAGTTTGTTTTGGTCGTTTGGATTGACGACACGGACATAAATCTTCTGCGCCGACGCAACAGGCGCATAGTGTATCTTTTCTTTTGTAACGGTCGACTCGGCACGGTGATGATTTGTTTTCGGTTTTGGTATGCGCATTTTTTTGCCCGTACTTTTATAGTTATCAAGTTCCTCATTGGTCACTATGACAATCTCGTCAGCAATCACCTTCGCGCTGCCAAGCGGCTTGCCATCGCGATCAGTACTGCTGACTTTGCCGCTCACTTTGATGACTGCATCCTGTACCAGCTGTTCGCCAATCTCTTCGTACAATTTCGGAAAAACTATCACCTCGCCTTCGCCTGATTTATCCTCCACTGCAACAAATGCCATCTTGCTGCCGCTTTTTGTCAAAATGGCCCGAAGTGTCGATATGACACCACCGATCACCACAGCTTTTTTGTCGTGGTCTTCTGTCACGCTACCGATCGGCACGGTCTGCTCCTCAAAATACGCATCATAGCGATCCAGCGGATGCGCGCTGACATAAAGACCGAGCAATTCACGCTCCCACTGCAGCATCTCGCGCTCATGATGTTGACTCGGCGCCGTTTCAAGTGTCATCTCTGGCACCGCGATATCGACGCTGAGACTACCAAAGAGATCGGCTTGATTACTCGCGGCATCACGCTGAGTTTTGCTGGCGTACCCCGTAATGGTATCGAGATTGAACAATAAGTCAGATCGGGTGCCAAAGGTATCATATGCGCCCGCTTTGATGAGCGACTCCCATGCACGGCGATTGAATTTACTTGTGCTCACACGACGCGCAAAATCAGCAACTGATTGAAATGCACCATCGTCGTCGCGTGAACGCACGATCTCCTCGACCGCGCTTTCACCGACACCTTTCACAGCCGTCATGCCAAAACGAATCTCATTTTTCTCCGGTACGATCGCAAACTCGGCATAACTGAGGTTGATATCTGGCGCGAGCACTGTCAGACCCATGTGTTTGCATTCACTAATCTCAATCGCCAGACGATCGATGTCGTCGCGGTCACTTGTCATCAGTGCCGCCATAAACGCATCAGGATAATGCGCTTTCAGATACGCCGTCCAGTAGGCAATCATGGCATAACATGCCGAGTGCGATTTGTTGAACGCGTAGTCAGCAAAACCAAGGATATCTTTCCATATCTTTTCGACCGTTGCTCGTGGCACACCATTGGTCACGGCACCTTCGATAAATTTGTCGCCCATCTTTTTCATGACTTCAGGGATCTTCTTGCCGATACCTTTACGTAGCGTATCAGACTCACCGCCGGTAAACCCAGACATCTCACGGCTCATCTGCATGACCTGCTCCTGATATACGATTACGCCATAGGTCGATTGCAGCGCGTTTTTCGTCAGCTCGTGCTCGTAGGTTACTTTCTCAACCCCATTTTTACGGCGCACAAAACTATCAGTCAGGCCAGCACCAAGCGGCCCCGGACGGTACAGTGCGCACATGGCGATAATGTCATCGAAGACAGTCGGTTTTAGTTCTTTGAGATAGCGCTTCATGCCGGCAGACTCCAGCTGGAAAACACCTGTCGTATCGCCACGCTGCAGTAACTCAAACGTCTTTTCATCGTCCATCGGTATATCAGAAAGGTTGATCTCGTCTTTGTAGACTTTGCGGATGATACGCAGTGCATTGTTGATAATCGTGAGGTTCGATAGACCCAGAAAATCCATCTTGAGTAGACCAAGCTCTTCGATCGGACCCATCGGATACTGCGTCGCGACGACGCCTTTTTGCGCCATCTCAAGCGGGACAAATTTCACGATATCGTCTGGTGCGATCACCACGCCCGCCGCATGCACGCCATGGCTGCGAATCGTTCCCTCAAGCCGCATTGCAAAGTCAATTACTTTCTTCGCGGTCGGATTTGTTTCGTATTCTTTCTTCAGATCAGGGTCGGTCGTGATCGCTTTGCTCAGCGGTACATGACGCCCCTGGATAGGTGGCGGGATGAGCTTGGCCAGTTTGTCAGCTTCGCCATACGGTACTTGCAGGACGCGTGCCACATCGCGCACCGACGCCCGCGCTGCCATAGTGCCAAATGTCGCGATATTGGCGACACGCTCTTTGCCGTATTTGCCGACACAATATTGGATCACTTCATCGCGACGCGTATCTTGGATGTCGATATCAATATCTGGCATCGAGATACGATCAGGGTTCAAGAAACGCTCAAACAGCAGATCATATTTGATCGGATCAAGGTCGGTAATATTGAGCGAGTAGGCGATAATAGAACCAGCTGCGCTACCCCGCCCTGGCCCAAAGATAATACCTTGATTTTTACCCCAGTTGATAAAATCATGGATGATCAAAAAATAGCCATTGAAGCCCATGCTATCGATAACACCCAACTCATACTCAGCTCGTCCGATGATAGTGGCATCGAGAATATCGCGAACTTGTTTCTCATTCATAGTGACCGCTTTATCGCGAGCGACACCACCATAGCGCCATGCCAGACCCTGCCAGACAAGTGTATCCAGGTAGGACTTTTCCGTCTCTCCCTTCGGCACCGGAAAGTGCGGGATGAGTATCTTGCCGAACTCAAGCTGCACATCGCAGCGCTCGGCAATTGCTCGCGTATTGGTGATAAGTTCAGGGTGCACATCCCCCCATCGCTCGATCACCTCAGACGGATCAGTCACGTGCAAGTGATAATCTTTGAGACTCATGCGGCCTTCGTCGCTTAAAAATGCCACCGTCCCGACGCAGAGCAGTATCTCATGCGCTTCCGTGTCATCTGGCCGTACATAATGCGCATCGCTTGTGACGACGCACGGGATATCCAGCTCAGCGCCCAGTTTGAGAATGTTGGTGTTGACCTTGACTTGCAACTTACTCTCAGTATGGTCTTGGACTTCCAGATAATAGCGGTCGCCAAAGACCTCTTTGTACCAGGTCGCGACTTTTTTGGCCTCTTCATAATTACCCGTCTGCATCGCCTCGCCTATCTCGCCACCAAGACAGGCGCTGAGTACAATAATACCTTCGTTATGCTTCTTGAGTAGATCTCGATCGATGCGCGGTTTGTAATAAAACCCCTCTAAATTCGCCGTCGTACTGAGTTTCATGAGATTTTGATAGCCCGTGTTGTTCATCGCGAGCAATATGAGGTGGTAGCGAGCTTTGTCTTTGGCCGGATCACGATCATGCAGTGTCCGCGCCGCAACGTACGTCTCGATGCCAATGATTGGCTTGATGCCTTCGGCGGTACATTTTTTGTAAAACTCGATCGCACCCGAAAGCGTCCCATGATCGGTCATCGCAACGGCGCTCATGCCGAGTTCTTTGACACGCGCCACAAGCTCGCCGACCTTGGTCAGACCATCGAGCAAACTATGGTGGGTGTGATTGTGCAAGTGCACAAAATCACTAGGCTGCAATGACTTCTTCGTGGCGTCAGTACTCCCTCTTGTCATATACATCTAGTATAGCGAAAACAGAACACACCGTATACCGTAGAACGTAGACTTATTTTTTGAATTTCTTGACTTGCTCAAAGATAAATTTACCGATCAATGCGGGCGATGAAAATCGCGCAGCATTCCCAGCGATGTTTGCAACATGCTCTGATGCTGTGCGAGCATTGTCTGCCACCGCACGAATTTGCTTCGTTATTTTGATGAGCAATACAGTCAGGACAATCGATAATATGAGGAAAATCGAGAGAACGACTGCGAGAACGACGACGAGAATTTCAGCTGCATTTGACATAGATTGACTCCTTATGATGATAGCAAAACCGGATAAGGTTTCTATGCGTTAGTATAACATAGTCCTTACCCGGTTTCTTACTAGACGTACCCGTACAATTATGCGGTGCGGCGGCCAGTCATGAGCTTGAAGACAAACAAGACGATGACTGCACCGACAAATGATACGATCAGTTGGCGAACAGTGCTTGACCCGTCAGTTGTCCCTGCAATCCCGAAGACCGGTAGCAAAAGATTTGCTAATATTGCCCCGACGATACCGACGATGACGTTGGCGATCACGCCCATCGATGCGTCAGTTTTCATAACCATGCTTGCGACCCAGCCGGCGATACCACCGATTACGATTGTGCTGAGCCAGTTTCCTAGACCTGCGTCCATACTATTTTCTCCTTACTTATTTAGTGATGAACCTACAATATCATCACCTTACACGGGAAAATGTATGCTGGCTTACAAATCACATACAAATTCTATTTGATAGAATCTAAGTCTCATTCTTCAGTTGATTTAACAGATGTAAGCGTAGCTTTTCACCGAGTTGTGTATCGCGCAAACCAAAGTCAATCACCGTCTTAAGATACTCTAGTTTATCACCTGTATCGTAAAATTTTCCGTCCATGATCTCACGCGCGAATACATGATGACCGTCATTGATCATCCGCTGGATTGCAGGTTGCATCGTAAGCTCTCTGCCCCCATCAAAATTCTTTGCTTCTTCATCGAGATAGTGGAAGAAATCAGGGGTATAAAGATAGGCGCTGACACTAGCAAGATCTGATGTGGCGTCTGCTTTACCTGGTTTTTCTATGATACCCCGCACGTCGAGAACACCATGTTGACGCTCAGTTCCATCAACGATACCGTACTTTTTGTACTCAGCATCATCGGTAACTTTTTTGCAGGCAAGCACACTTCCACCATAGCGCATATATGTATCGATCATTTGCTGCATGCTGCTCGGGCTTGCCACAAAAAAGTCGTCTGCCCAGGTATAGATAAATGGTTCGTCACCTATGAGATGTGCCGCGCACATAATAGGTGTCGCATTGCCATACGGCCCTTTTTGTCTCAAATAGATAAAGTTTGCAAGGTTCGCAATTGACTCAATCTCGTCGATAAGATGCTTCTTTTTCTCGCCACCAGCACGGAGGTTATTCAATAAATCTTCGCTCGGTACATCAAAATGATCCTCGATCGATCGCTTGTTACTACTCCCGACGATAATAATGTCTTTGATACCCGCCTCGACAAGTTCCTCGACGACGTACTGAATAATCGGTTTATCGACGAGTGGCATCATCTCCTTCGGCATCGCCTTTGTCTGTGGCAAAAATCGTGTTCCAAATCCGGCCGCTGCGATAATAGCTTTTGTTGGTTGTTGCATACTCCTCCTTTTAGAGTCGTTCTCGTATTAGTTTTTGCGCAAGTGACGGGTTGGCTTTTCCAGCTGATTTTTTCATGATCTGACCGACCAAAAAACCGATTGCGCGTTCATTCCCGCCGCGCAGGTCGTCGATTGATTGCTGATTGGCGGGATCTTGCATGACTTCGTCGACGAGTGCGGCGATCGCAGTCTCGTCACTGACCTGCAGTAGATTGCGCGACTCCGCGATAGCACGCGGCGACGACGCTTCGCGCTGCATGGCGGCAAATATCTCTTTGGCGGCGGTCGAATTCACCTCATTTTTATCTACCATATCTGTGAGTTCGATGAAATATTCATCTGGGATGGAATCGCGAGACGCGTCATATGTCGCATCACTGTCAAGTTCTTCGCTCGCACTCATCGCGAACCACAGTGCCGTGCGACGAGCCGCACTGGTATGGCCGCCATCGATCAGACGATGCACCAGCTCACACGTTACTTTCGAGGCGAGGAGAGCGCCCATGACGGTCGCGTCAAGTCCTAGGGTCTTGAAGCTTTCACGGTAAAAATCAGGTAGTTTCGGCATCGTCTTCTCAGCATCGTGGATGCGGCTGCGCTCGATACGTACTGGTGGCAGATCAGCATCAGGAAAATAACGATAATCATGGGCGTTTTCTTTGCTACGCTGGCTAAAGGTACGTTGTTTGGCCTCATCCCAGCCACGCGTCTCCTGCACGACCGATTCACCTTTTTCGAGCAGCTCAATCTGACGGTTGATCTCGTATTCGGCGGCTTTTTCGACGGATTTGAAACTATTGAGGTTTTTGGTCTCGGTGCGCGTGCCTAGTACGTCGGTCGTGCTGACCGAGACGTTGATATCAAACCGCATATTGCCGTGATAGAGATCGCCATCCGTCACATCGGCATAGGTCATCAGGAGATAGAGCTCCTGAGCGTAGGCTTTGGCCTCGGCTGGGCTATGTATGTCGGCCTCACTCACGATCTCGATCAGCGGCGTACCGGCTCGGTTGAGATCGACAAGGCTGTAGTCTTTGCCCGCAGGATGCGTCAGTTTACCCGCATCAGCCTCAAGATGCGCATGATGGATGCGAACCATGTGCGATGTACCGTCGGGTGTCGTAAATAACACTGTCCCCGCACCTATGACCGGTTCAGCGAGCTGTGTTATCTGATAGCCAAGCGGGAGGTCGGGGTAAAAATAATGTTTGCGTTCAAACCGACTCAGTTCTGGTATCTCAGCCTTGAGCGCTAACCCCGCACGGATCGCAAGCGTGATCGCCTCGGCATTGAGCACCGGCAAGGTGCCCGGCAGGCCGAGACAGAGCGGGCTCACCGTCGTATTGGGATCTTTGCCACGCGCATCGTTGTCCGCACCAGTAAATAATTTCGTCTTGGTCTTGAGCTGGACATGGCATTCGATACCAATGGTGGGAGTGTATTTGTCGCGCACATCAGAAGAGACTACCATATGCCAACTCCAAATGAATTAGTACTTAAAAAGCGGTACGCAATGAACTTGTGAAAGCTTTGTAATCTTAACGTACTGCTCAGTGCATATCGCTGTTCACTGCGCGGCCTCATATTGCCCCCAGATCTTTCAGTGCTCGTTTGAAACTCGACAGTGCTTTGCGCGTCCACTCGGCGTTGATCTTTACATTGTCCTCGTGAGCGATACGGTTGCGGAGTTTGTGTGCTGCCCATACTGCCTCACGGCGACTAAATACTCTTGCCGCACTCACCATCCGCTCTCCCATCGTCTGACCCCCGTAGCCACTCTCTCTAAGCGCTCGATCAAGTAATTTATCTGCCTGAAAGATCGCAAATTGCTGCGATGAAGGTTCATTGGTGAGAGATTTTTCGATAGCCAGCCATTCTTGCTGATAGCGCTGTTTGTCGAGTAATTTCTTGCCTTTGCGCCCAGCTGTCATCATGACGATCAAGATGAGGCCAACGATGATCACGCCCGCAAACATAATGACAATGATGCCATCCATCGCTATAAACCTTTCCATATTTCTGCTGCACGCAACACTTTATAGTCATCGCCCATCGGCGCGACGATCTGCATACCCACCGGCAAACCTGCGGCTGTCGTGCCTATCGGCACGCTCATCGCCGGAAGCCCTGCAAGGCTCGCTGGCACTGTCATGATATCAGCCAGATACATTTGTAGCGGGTCACCCGTATTTTCGCCCAAACGAAACGCAGGCGTCGGTGCTGTTGGACCAATCAGGACATCACATGACTCAAAGGCTTTTTTGAAGTCATCGATTATCCGCGTACGGACCGTCTGCGCTTTCTTATAGTAGGCATCATAGTAGCCGCTGCTTAGCACGTAATTTCCTATGAGAATTCGCCGCTTGTTCTCATCCATAAATCCAGCGGTTCGACTATTCGCATAGACACCGGCAAGATCAGCCCCTTCGACTGAGACGCCATATTTTATGCCATCGTAGCGAGCGAGGTTCGACGTAAGTTCAGCAGGTACAACAATATAATACACGGCGAGTGCATACGGCAAGGACGGCAGCGACACAACACGTGCCGTATGGCCTAGCTCTCGAGCACGATCTATTGCCACTTTGACACGTGCCTCAACCTCAGGGTCGACGCCATCGCCCATCGACTGCTCGATAATTCCGATGCGAAATGTCGTCTCGACACGAGATGATGGCGACGTGATGTCAACTGTCGTGCTGTCGTGCTCATCCACGCCGCGCATGCAGTCAAGCACAAGTTCGATATCGTCAGTAGTTGTCGCAAGCGGACCGACCACATCAGTGCTGCTCGCCATAGCTACGACACCGTATCGGCTGACAGAACCATAGGTCGGCTTATGCCCATACACACCGTTATAACTTGCAGGTTGGCGGATCGACCCTCCCGTGTCAGAACCCAGTGCAAACGGAACGATACCCGACGCAACCGCTACTGCCGAGCCGCCAGAACTACCTCCCGCTACTCGTTCGGTATCAGCAATATTTTTGGTCGGTCCAAAGTAGGAGTTTTCGGTACTGCCACCATGCGCAAACGCGTCGAGGTTGGTTTTGCCGATGCAAATTGCCCCTGCTGCTTCAAGTCGTTCGATAACGGTTGCCTGATATGGCGCTTTAAAGTTCTCCAACATGCGAGCACTCGCCGTTGTACGACTATCAAACGTCAAGATATTATCCTTGGCGAGAAATGGTACACCCGCAAGACGACCAGCCCCCTCATGATTGGCCAGTTTTTTGTCGATCATATCAGCTCGTTCGAGCGCACGCTGTTCGATGACACTGAGAACTGCGTTGTACGGATCAGCTTTGGCGCGTTCGATTGCCTCACTCACGACCTGGCGCACGGATACACCAGTAGTGATCTGGGCTTTGACATCAGCAATCGTCATAGCACCCTCTTGACCTTTATGGAGCCGTCTTCTGTCTCGGGGGCATTTTTCAGCAAGTCATCACGCGTAACCTGATAATCTTTGATCTCATCGGCTCGTGTCACATTTTCTAGTCCGCCGACTTGATAGGTTGGCTCAATTCCTGTAGTGTCGACGTCATCAAGCTGCTTGACATACCCGAGGATGTCCTCGAGCTGTGTGCGCAATGCTTCGGCCTGATCTTCACTGATAGCCAGCGCCGACATAGCGGCCAGTCGCTTGACATCACTAAGAGTTATCGTGCTCATCGGTATATATTATAGCAACTCCCACACGCTAATACGATGATGAGGTATCAGGTGAGTCAAACAACGACGATCCATTGCTCCCAGAGCCGTTTAAAATGTCATCGTAGTATGACGAATAGCCGACTTTGAGTTTGAAGCATTTTTCACCTGTGCCGTGTACAGAGAATGAGGCGTAGGATGAATAGTAGTCATCATTTCCATAGCGAGCACTCGCCTCATAGCCTTGCTGTTTCTGCGTGTCGGTGACAAATGTTGCACAGAGCTGGTATTTGGTTGCAGCGTCTTTTTTGTAGTCATAGCGGCTTAATCGGCCTTTGGTCTCAGTCTTGAGCCCTTCGAGGTCATGTAGGGTATTAGGCAACGAGCGTTTACTCGAATAATACGATGACATCTGGGATTGGATCTCCGACAGGTCACTGGCAGCTTTTTCGTCACGGTTCGCACCCTGTACGTTACTTACTGACATCGCTAGTAAAGCGATCGTCACGATAACGCCCAGACCACCGATGATCATTGAGAAGAGTTTACGAGACAGCCCTTCGTGCTTGCCATATGCCCAAAACAATCCGATATTGACGGCGGCCGCAAGTATCCCTGGCAAAACCGTGCGTACTGCTGTATCACTCGCCTGATCATCGATACCGACTGCCATGCGGATCAATGCGTAGACAACGCTGAACATCGTCCCCGCGATAGCGAGCACGACATTGAACAGAAAGTATCCGACAAAGAGCTTGTGGACAAGCCGTTCTTTGGTCGCAGGATGCCGATCGATCTCAGCCCGAGTACGCAGATAGAAAATTACCGCGAGCGGTAACCATATGATCATCGATGCGGCCACCCACAATGAAAACTCACCCAAGAAGCGAACAGCAAGCGGATTGTCGATGCCTTTCGCATAATTCACCAGCGCGTAGATCGCGTAATTGATGATGACGGTCGTCACAAGGAGGCCGACAACCGACAGTGCCAGCTCAAGCCCATACCAACTCATGCCATCCGTCACACGATTGAGCAGTGAGGATTTGGATGATGAAGGACGATCAAGCGTGAAGTGCGGATGCGAGTTATCTACTTCACCGCGTGATCCAGCAGGTGAGATCGGTTTGATCTCAATGGGCTCTGTGACTTGACGCACGTCATCCGACACAGGATCTGGCGCAGGAAACGCATGATGATGTGTAGATTCACTAGGTTCTGTGGGTGTGAGAGGCTCCATAAACATCCTTTACCGCTTATGTATATATCGCTTCTTATTGTACATTAGACATCAGTAAATTACAGTGTCTTTTTGATTTCGCTGATGACATCACGCAACTCAGCGGCTTTTTCAAACTCGAGATTGGCAGCAGCAAGCTCCATTTGGCTCATCAGTTCTTTGATAAGATGCGGGTATTCATCTCTAGGAATCTTCTTGAGATCGATCCGATCTTTTTTGGCATCTCCTTTTTGCGGGATAATGGCCCGTAGACCCTCGTCGACGGCTTTGTTGACGCTGCGCGGCGTGATGCCGTGTTCGGTATTGTAGGCCTCTTGGATACTACGACGGCGGTTAGTCTCGTCGATGGCGCGCTGCATCGAGTCAGTAACCATATCGGCATACATGAGCACGCGACCTCGTTCATGACGAGCGGCACGACCAATCGTCTGGATCAGTGCCTGCGTCGAGCGCAGGAAACCTTCTTTGTCAGCATCCATGATTGCCACCAAGCTCACTTCTGGTAGATCAAGCCCCTCACGGAGGAGGTTGATACCGACCAAGACATCGTAGACACCGAGACGGAGGTCGCGGAGGATATCACCTCGCTCCAGCGTATCGACATCGCTATGGATGTAGGCAGTTTTGATGTGTAGTTCTTGTAAGTAGTTTGATAGATCCTCTGCCATGCGCTTGGTAAGCGTCGTCACAAGGACACGCTCGCGCGCGTCGATACATGACCTGATCTCATCGAGCAGATTGTCGATTTGGCCTTCGCTGGGTCGTACTTCGATCACGGGATCGAGCAAGCCGGTCGGCCGGATGACCTGTTCAGCAGGCGTTGGTGTCCGCGCCATCTCGTACGGACCGGGCGTGGCGGAAACATAGACGACGTCGTTCATGTGTGTTTCAAACTCGGTGAAGGTCAGCGGACGATTGTCGAGTGCGCTTGGCAAACGAAAACCATGCTCGACGAGAACTTCTTTGCGCGCACGGTCGCCGTTGTACATACCCCTCACCTGGGGGATGGTCATGTGACTCTCGTCGATCAACAGCAGGTAGTCGTCTGAGAAATAATCCATCAGCGTCGCGGGCTGCTCGCCTGGCTCACGATCAGTCAGGTAGCGGCTGTAGTTTTCGATGCCTTTGACAAAACCCGTCTCCTCCAGCATCTCGAGGTCGTATTTGGTACGCTGCTGGAGGCGCTGGGCTTCGAGTAGTTTGTTATGTTTCTCAAACCATGCGAGGCGATCCTCAAGCTCGGCTTTTATCTTCACGATGGCGCGCTCAAGTTTGGTTTTGGGTGTCACGTAGTGTGAGCCTGGGAAAATGGTAATTTCACCTGGTTCGTCGATAATTTCGCCCGTCAACGGATTGACTTTAGTAAGACGCTCCACCTCATCGCCAAAAAACTCGATTCGATAGGCCTCTTCGCCGCCGCTCGGGATGACGTCGATCGTGTCGCCGCGCACGCGAAATGTCGAGCGGCGAAAATCGATATCATTACGCTGATACTGGATGTCAGTGAGATGACGCAGCAGCTTGTCGCGTTTGCGCTGCTCGCCTCGTCTCACCGTGAGCGCCATCTGGCCATAATCCTCAACCGAACCGATACCGTAGATACAGCTCACACTGGCGACGATGATACAATCGCGCCGCGTCAACAACGCCGCCGTCGCCGCATGGCGCAGTCGATCAATTTCTTCGTTGATCGCACTGTCTTTTTCGATATAGGTATCGCTACTAGCGATGTAAGCTTCTGGTTGATAGTAGTCGAAATAACTGACAAAATAGTGGACTTCGTTGTCAGGGAAAAATGCCTTGAATTCCGAAAATAACTGTGCAGCAAGCGTCTTGTTGTGCGCCAAGACCAGCGTCGGCACCTGGCGATTTGCGATGATGTTCGCCATCGTAAAGGTCTTGCCGCTCCCCGTGACGCCGAGTAATGTCTGTTGTTTTTTACCCGCATCCAATCCAGCGATCAATGCCGCAATCGCTGACGGCTGATCGCCTGTCGGGTGATAGTCACTCTGCAAACGAAATTGTGTCATTATATGTATTATACGGTATATAGCCTACGAAATACGCTATACTAGTGACATATGCCTCATACAAGCAAACACGAAAAAAGAGTCTGGCTACCGGACGCCCATTTGGTCAAAGCTATCGCCGACTCGACCGAGAGCCTACGCACAAGCGATGAAGAATTTGAGCGTGCATTTCGCATATTAAAAAAATATCCTCAGCGTATCACCGTCTTTGGTTCGACTCAGCCAGGTCCGCATGATTTTTATTATAAAAAAGCTGTCGAAGTCTGCAGTCATCTGTCACAAGAAGGCTATGCGATCGTCACTGGTGGCGGCCCAGGTATCATGGAGGCAGCAAATCGCGGCGCCTTTGAGGCTGGAGGGGGCTCGATCGGATTTAACATCGTCTTACCCAAAGAACAATTTCTCAATAAATATACAACTGATCATCTCGCGTTTCATTACTTCTTCACGCGTAAAGTCATGATGGCGTTTTATGTCCATGGCTTCGTCTATTTCCCCGGAGGGTTTGGAACATTTGATGAATTTTTTGAGGTCATCACACTTATCCAGACGAAGAAAATGCCTAAAGTGCCTGTGGTGCTGTTTGGCAAAGAATATTGGGGCAAGCTTGATCTCTTTTTGGAACGTCACATGCTCGATGATGGGTATATCACCGCACGAGATGAGAAAATCTTTCAAATTACCGACGATATCGCAGAAGTGTGCGATATCATAAACAACGACTATCACTCATAGTCACTGCTATTCGATACGCAGTCGCCGAAATGCCAGTGTTCGCAGCGACGGTATCCCGAGATAGCGACGAAACAACTCCGATTCTAGCTCGCGTCGGACGTACTTGAGTGATCGCTTGTCAAAATCTACCCCCTCTGAAGCGTCGATCGCGAGATCGATGAGATTGAAACTAACTGGCTCTGGTCCATGCTTTGCAATATGCCCAGCGTTCGCCCACATCACCATCGTGCCGACGAGACGAGCCAGACCATCGTTGACCGTTTCGTAGTGCCAATCATGCGGGTTCATATGCGGCCCGAGGTCATGCTGAGATCGAGCGATGTGGCGGTGCATAGTCCGCCAATGCACAGGATGATCGGCAAGCTGCGCATGCCCCAAGGAGTCGCCCACCAATGCATCGAGCACCGCCTCGCCATATGACGGACTTGCGTGTCGATATTTGAGCAAACTACTCATCATCGTGATCTCAGAGACATAGTGAAGTACCAACGTAGCGGTGCGAAGCGTATAGCCGCGGATCACTTTTTCATGAGTCGGTGCGATGGCAACGATACCCATTTCTTTACTATGCAACACCAATTTGTGGTGCGACATGCGAGCGGCGAGCGGCGCGACGTAGGCAAGTTTGTCGAGGTACGCGATCTCAATCGGGCGACTTTCGAAATCGGCAGCGGTCAATTCATGATAGCTCCGCGTGAGTGCGTCGTTCCATTCGGCTGATTCAATCGCGCGCACTACCGCCATTAGATGACTGATCGGCTCATGTTTGAGCAGGCTTGCGATCGAACGATAGCCGAGTGCTTTCATGGTGAGTTTGGGCGGCTGGTTTTTGAGGAGGCGTTTGGCAACACTCGTCTTCATCGCCCAGCATTCGCGTACGCCGACATGTGCACGAATCGCTCTGAGGATGAGTGGTGTCATCTCGCTCACTGCGTCAGGGTGCTGTCCGCCCATCGCCCCAGCGAGCCGCTGGTTGTCATCCCGTACCCGACCACGGAGCACCATATAGAGCTCTCGAGGGGTTGTATCGGCCGGATCAAGTGTGAGCGCCCGATGGAGTGCCGCTGATCGCTCAGACAGCTCGCCGATCAAACCGACATCTACCGCGTGATCATCAACCGCACGTTCAAGCTGGTTGATCACCGATGCAAAACGATCCGGATCGTGTCCAAGTATCTCACTGATGATACGTGACATCGACCTACTACCTCACAGCTTTGTTGGCACTGCCAAACGCTTCGATCTTTTCCTCGACGACGCGTTGTACGGCATCATAGACGACAGGCATGAGTTTGACGATGGCGTATTCTTTGGGATTGTCTGCGAGGACTTTTTCAAGCGTCGTACGAAACACATAACGCATATCACTGTTGATATTGATCTTGCTGACACCGATACGCGCCGCCTCTTCGAAATAGTGGAGTGGTGTACCGCTACCCCCATGCAATGATATCTGGCAGTCGATCGCATCGCGTAGACGCTTCAATAGTTCAAGGTCAAGTTGTTTGGGAACAGGATATTTACCATGGAGGTTGCCGATTGCCGCCGCAAATGTATCGATACCGGTCGCGTCCACAAAGCTCTTGGCGCCCTCTGGCGTGCTAAAGGTCTTCTTGATGGTCTCGTAGTCGATATTTTCCTCGTGCAGATTTGAACTGCCACCAAAATAATGCGGCTCACTCTCGACTAAAGCACCGGTAAACCTCGCATACTCGACGACGTCGCGTGTCTTAGCGATGATCTCATCTTCACTCGCGTCGTGGTTAGCCTGAGAGATATCGATATGGATAAATTCGAAGCCGACATCGATCGCGCGTTTGCAGTCTTCGACAGTCGGGCTATGGTCAAGGTTGAGGTACATCTCAATACCGTATTCATCGCGATAGTTGTCGACCATGTCGCGGATATTTTCGAGTCCCAGCGCCCTTACTTCACCATCGCTGACTTCGACCAGCACGGGCGCATTTTTGGCCTGCGCCGCACGCGCGATTGCGATCAACGTCTCTTGATTGTCGACATTGAACGCCCCGACGGCAAAATGTTGCTGCCGGCTCCGCTGCATAAGATGTCGGGCTTTGAGGCAACGATCACGGATCTCGGGGATAGAGAGTGCCATCTTATTTCATCCTTTCTGCTTTGTAGGTCGTGGGGGCTTTTTCCAGCCATTCACGTAATTCACGCGCCGTCAGCAAACCCTGTTGCGCGCCTGGGTAGAGTACCACGCTTGCTGGCGTGATCGGCGCAAGTTGCAGTGCACCCTCGAGGCTATAGCCCTTGATAAGCGCCCCGACAAACGTGCTCGTATATGCGTCACCACAGCCAGTTCGCTCGACTGGCGGTGCGACATCTGGATAGATCGGCATATAGAGCCGCTGCGTGCCATCACTGGCGTAACTACCATTGTGGCCGTCAGATATGAGGACGATTTTTGGTCCGAGTTCGTGCATCTTGTCGAGCAATTCATGAAGATTGTCGTAGTTGCCGCCCGTCACTTGGACGGCTTCTTCGCGGTTGAGCGCCACGACTTCAGTGCGTTTGTAGACATGTGCGAGCCGTTCTTTGCCAAACTTTATCTGGTAAGTACCTGGCTGAAACGCGAGCTTTACTTGAGGGTGGTCCTCAAGCCACTCCATGATGTCATCGTGCATCGCGACGGCATTTTCCGCAATAGAGCTAAAGTACAACCACTTCGGTATCTCGCTCTTATGGAGATGTGGCCAATGATAGTTGTAATGTTCATGATTGATCAGGATGGTGCGATCGTCTTTGTACCACAGCACATAGTGATAATTAGTATGCTTGCCGTGCTGGAGTTTGATGAGAAATGTATCGACACCTTTCTTAGCAAGTGTCCGCACCACTTGGCGGCCACGCTCATCATCGCCGAGATTGGTTGCGAGCGCACTGTTCAAACCTAGTTTTGCAAAATTCACCGCCGCATTCGCGGCATTGCCCACGCCGTAGATCACCGTCGATTTTTCGAACGGTACTTTCATACCATAGGGCACACTCAACCACCGCTGGCCAGCACCTTCATCGATGACTTTGCCTTGGTCTTCCATGAGGCGAATAAAATCATCGATAACCGTATCACCGACAGAGATTACATCTATATCATAGGGGTGGTCGTTGACGTCGTGTTCGAGTGCTTCTGGCATAGTCTTGGTCTCCTTAGTTTTGATGGTATTGCGGGTTAGTTTTGATAAATTCTAGAGTGGATGCGGCAATTGCCTCTCCTGTGAGCCCGAAACATTCCATGAGTTCATCGGGCTTACCGGATTCGCCGAAGCGGTCTTGCATACCGATGCGCCGTATCGGCACCGGCAGGTGTGTGCTTGATAGCTCCGCTATCGCACCGCCAAACCCACCCGCAATCTGCGCCTCCTCGACCGTTACGGCTCGGCCGCATTTTTTGAGAGAGGCAAGGATAGTTTTCTCGTCGAGCGGTTTGATCGTCGGCACATGCACCACCTCCGCCTGCACGCCATGCGATGCTAACTTTTCTGCCGCGACAAGGCATTGGTAGGTCATGGTACCCGTACCAAGCAGCACGACATCGTGACCCTCGCGCAGCACGTAGGCATCACCGATAGCAAATGGTGTGTCATCAGTGGTAAACACGGGTGTCGCTTCGCGGGCAAGACGCAGGTATGCCGGGCTGTCTTGGCGAGCGATGGCCAAGGTGGCCTTTTCAGCCTCTTTACTGTCGCCTGGCGCAATCACAATCATGTGCGGCAATACCCGCATCAGCGCAATATCTTCGAGCATCTGGTGTGTCGCGCCATCAGGCCCAACCGATATGCCGGCATGCGAGCCGACCACACAGACAAAACGTTCATTGAGGCAGATCGTCGTGCGAATTTGCTCCCAGTTGCGCCCCGGGCTAAACGCCGCATAGCTGCTAGCAAATGGCTTTTTGCCCATGGCGCTCATTCCCGCCGCAACCGTCACAAGGTTTTGCTCGGCCACGCCGATCTCGACAAAGCGCTCTGGATGCGCTTCCTTGAACAAATGCATCTGTGTCGATTCAGTCAGATCAGCACACAGCGCCACCACGCTTGGGTCTTCATCGCCCGCCCGCTTAAGCCCACGCCCGAAGCCTTTGCGGATCGGCTCCATCGGCAGATTATTCAACTTTATCATACCCGACTCCTCAAGTGTGGTTTACGATACTTGAGGTCATTATAGAGAATTACTCCACTTACAACCACTAACCCCGCGATAAGATAAAACGGCGCATGATTGCCGATAGTATTTATCGGTATACCGAGCACCTCGCTTGCCCTAATAATAAAGTAAATGCTGACAAACGGTGTGACGAAAGCACTAACGACCATTGCTGTCGTGTTCCATTTCTGCACGAGTCGTAACACCCACCATCCAAGCCCCAAAATAGCCACAAGTTCAAGCACCCATATGACCATAAATGGTAGCGCGGCAATCCAAAACCCTCCAGAATCCTTCTCGCTTATTACCAAGTCAACAGCCGTCGCAACAACGATCATGATTATGATAGCTGCGAGTACTACACTGTACCACCAATAAAGGTATGGTGTATTATTCATGCTCGCTCCGAATCTTACCAGCTAAGGTACGAAGTTTTTTGAGTGCCCCGCGAGCCTGATCACTATTTGGTGGCGCGCCGTGCCAGTGATAATCATACTCCATGAAATCGACCCCTTTGCCGGGGATGGTGTGTGCGATGATCACGCTTGGTCTCTCGGTAATAGCGCGCGCCATGCTGCAGGCGTTGATGACACTCTCGATATTGTTGCCATCGATTTCTTGGACATGCCAGCCGAAACTTTCCCATTTGCCACGCAAGTCCTCCAGCGGCATGACATCTTCGGTGTGGCCGTCTATCTGTATATTGTTACGGTCAATGATTGCGATGATGTTGTATAGCTTGTTTTTGCCCGCAAACATCGCTGCTTCCCAGACATTGCCCTCATCGAGCTCGCCATCACCCATAAGCACATACACCCAGCGGGCACCCGTAGGCGGATCGACATATTTGAGACTATACGTCATACCACACGCTTGGCTTAGACCCGACCCAAGCGGACCACTTGTCGTCTCCATGCCTGGCAGTCGCGTCCGTTCTGGGTGACCCTGCAGCCGGCTCCCGAACTGGCGCAGTGTCATCAGTTCGTCGACATCAAAATAGCCCGCGCGCGCCATCGCAGCATAGCGTACCGGCACGGTGTGGCCATTGCTCAGTATCAACATGTCACGCCCGTCCCAGTCGGGGTTTTTCGGATCATGCTTCATCACGCCAAAATACAGTGCCGTCAATATGTCCGCCATACCCAGCGGTCCCGCACTATGCCCCGAACCAGCGCGCTCGAGCATACGGATGATATCCTGGCGAATCGTGTTCGCCATCCGTTCCAATTGTTTCAATGTGAGTTGCCCACTCATTACTATCTATCTTACCATAACCATTCTCGAGGTAGACAGTATTGACATTTACTTTGTTTCGGTACATATCTAAATTTCCCATAAGAAAGGGGTCTGAGACGAAACGATATACGAATGTCCGACTCGAAGGAACAGACCCGCGGAGGCATCAGCTTCCGCAGCAGGTCGCCTCGGCGGGCCTGTTT
>CAYWYG010000003.1:47841-51489 GCA_964462335.1 uncultured Candidatus Saccharibacteria bacterium
AACAGACCCGCGGAGGCATCAGCTTCCGCAGCAGGTCGCCTCGGCGGGCCTGTTTCCTTTTTAGCGGTCTAGTGTTGCCTGTATCTGTCGGGCGATATCTGCGATCGACGCCCAGTTACTACCAGAGGTATACACAACCAGTACATATGCGCCACGAGGCGAGTATACAATCGCACTGTCATGAATATTACCGCTATAAAATCCTACCTTGTCCGCAGTCACATGGCCCGTGCCCGCAGGTACACCCGCACGAAATTTTTGGCGTTTCATCCACTCGATAAGTTTTGCTTTATTGTCGTTATTCATGAGCTGACCAGTCTCAAGCTTATAGAGGAACAATGCCTGATCGTTTGTCGTCGATACAAAATTTGATGCGTAATTGGTCGATGACATACCGATAGACCGGGCTTCATTTGTCACCGCAGACCAGCTTACGTATCGCGCGAGACTCATCGCACATGGTTCATCCGAGTTTATAATCATTTTTGCCATGCAGTCTTCGACTGTCGTTCCGTTTATTGTGTTTGACCATTGCATTTGACCATTTTCGATACGACGTATGACACTGTAGGCAACTGCAAGTTTATATGTGCTCGCAGGGTGATACTGCCGCGAACCATTGGCGTTGAGATTACGCCCTTGTCCACCGATCTCTATGAGTGAAATTGCGACATTGCCTTTGTCACGCACGAGCTGGTTGAGCAACGACTGGAGCCCTTCGGTATTATTACTAAAGTTGCGCATATAGGTCTCTCGTGCCGCTATAGACACCACTTCAGCTCGAATGTCATTTGACCCATGTTCCGAAAATACTTTTTGGATATCTGCCTGTAATTTTGCCCGATTGATCGTTCGCCCCGGAGAGCCAACCGTGCGAGACGTCTCCACGCCGTCCGTGACAGTGATGTTTGTTGTCCCAGGTGCGACATAGACAAGCTGTTGTACGCGATCTAAATAGTCTTTCAGCTTCGCAGCATCTACACTGGCGACCAAGCGACCGTCTGACGAATCACCAAAAGCCAGCCAGCTCCTGACAGTCGCCGCGTCGGCTGCGACATTCTTGTCAAGTACCCGTACTTGCACACCATTTTGTGCGATAGAATGTGCCGTATCGATAACGGCTTGTACACTTTGTTGACTATGCGTTTCCGGCACAGCCGCGGGTCGTACGTCTATCGTCATACGATCACGTACTGGAGCATTCTTGAGTTGCTGATAGACGACTGCCTCATCGCACGATCTCCCCGCTCGCGAAGCACTCGCCTCAAATGTTCCATCGGCTTTGATCTCTACCTTTGATTCCAGCGGATCGCGCTTGCATCGACTTGCTACGGATGCCGACCACTGGCGAACAGCTCCATCGTCATAGGTCGTTGTCGTCACCTGTCGATTCTTCAACGCATGGTAAATCCCGCTAAACGGTATCAGTCTCTGCCACATAGGATATTCGAGCAAACGATCAGCTGTGGCAGATACATCTGGTTTGATCCCGACCTGCTCAAACGTGTAAGTTACGTTAACATCCTGAACGGTGACCGTCGCGTCCTCATAGCGCTGTCTGATCGCGTTTTCCACCTTATTGCGTCGCTGCATCGAGATCGACTTTCCATCGAGCGATACACCAAAAAATGTCATATTCGGTGGGTAAAACACCTGTAGTATGACACTACAGATTGATATCGTTACCACAGCGACAGTTGCGCCTATGATCTTTGTCCGCATTCAAACGTACCTTTTTCTTTTGTCTCTTGACAGGTCTATCATAACACGTCCATTACAAAATGTATATTTTCATCAAGAGTTGCACATACCGCATGCGTCGTATCATGGCGCATGTTATCACACGACCTATAGATACCGTATAACGATCTTCGCTCTTTGCCTACCGCCCTGGCATCATTGCTATCATTTAGCATAAACTTGCGTAAAATATAACTATGTGCTTTTATATAAGCACATGGAAATAATAAAAGCACCCTACACTGGTGATAAAGTTGATCCACCATGTCGAGATGATATTGTAATACTTGAGCCGGCCGGTGAAGATGCGACCCTGACTTGTGGAGCTCATCCTAAAGGACAAGCAGTAGACGGTCATGTCGCACTACGAGTATTCTTTAGATTCTGTGATTCATGTGCCTATAACCTTTCCCCACTCTCCGGTGATGGCACTAATCGTCCCGACATCTACGGAGGCTAGCTCACCTTTGCTATCAGCTCCTTATAGCTTTTGTGAGCATCTGGTGCGCGCTGGATTGCACCGCCGACATTGATCACATCGATGCCACCGTCCGCCAGCGCGCGGACGTTTTCGATGTTCACCCCGCCATCCCAGCCGATCTCGATATCTGGGCGTATCGCACGAATCTGCGACACTTTGTCGAGCAATGAGAGATCAGCATGACCGCCAAACTCACCCAGATTTCCCGAAAATAACAACACATGATCCGATGCGGTTATCATGCCATACGCCATCTCAACCTGCGTATCGGCAAGCAGTGCCACGCCGGCCTTGAGGCCAAATTTCTTGATGTGCTCTATATATCCGGTGATATCGCCCTCGGCCTCTGCATGCAAGATGATAAGATGTGGCGAAAGGCTGATCAGCGTCTCGAGATGGTCACTCGGATATCGATACATGAGATGGATATCAGCGAGCACAGCGTCTGGCCACCACGCTTGTACAGGATTGATGTTTTTGTGTGGAGCAAAGATACCGTCCATGAGATCGATCTGGATACGTGGCGCGAAGCTTACGCGCTCGATCTGCTCTCGATAGACGTGCGGATCAGATGTCGCTGGGGTTACACTGGGGCAAATGCATGCAGACATCTATTGCCGTCCGCGTTGCCCAAACAACAGCCCAAAAACTACACGCAACGTCAATACAAAGAGCGGCGAGAGAAATACCCACGCTGCACGCGTAAACAACGTTGCGGGTAATGCGATATAGTACGGCATGATCATGCATACCGCATACACAATGAGTGATACAAGAAAGAATAGCCGATCATAGCCTTCCCTCGAAAACGATAACGCACGAGCAACTGTCACGTAGCCAGCATCAAACAGTACAAATACACCGACAATATAGATAAATTGAGCACTATACATCTGGAGCGAACCACCTCCATGAGATAAAGCAATCCACAATGTACACGCACACACAATCGCAAACAACATCGTTCGAACCGCGCTACCCCAATATGATAGGGCGACGAGTAGCCGATGCAATGACAGATGAGGCTGAGGAGATTTTTTAACCATATACATGTATGATACCTTGCCCTACATCAATTCGTCTAGCTGACGATTGCGCCGTCGATAGCGCTCAGCTCCCGAAAAATGAGTCGTGAGCCACGTGTCGACGACATCTTTCCAGAGCTCCAGATCATCGCTCGGCGCATCAAGCAGACGAGATGGCAGGCATAGCACATTTGCGTCATTGTCGTCACGACTTTCTCGTGCCTCTTGCGGTGTCGTGACCACCACTGCTCTGATGCCTTTGAACCGATTGGCCGCCATCGCCATGCCCTGTCCACCGCGACATATCAAGATCGCACGCGGGTCATCACGCTCATCTTCGCCAAGCACCTTGATCGCAGCCTGTGCGGCAAATTCAGGAAAATCATCGTGCGGATCAAGCTC
>CAYWYG010000004.1:0-20642 GCA_964462335.1 uncultured Candidatus Saccharibacteria bacterium
CAGAAAAACCCTTTGCCTATTTTTTTATTCCCCCCGCCGAATTTCTTTTTTGAAAACTGAAAAGGGTGTTTTCTGGTGGTGGTGTCGCTCTTGGCGACACTGATATTTACAACTGTCTACTTATTTCAGCAACCCACTCTCGACGAATGAACGGCTTGCCAGCCATTTCTTTGGCAAGGCTTTTCGCAAGTTTCTTCAAATCCTTGCAACTGTCGTCAATCTCTTGCTGACCTATAACAACTTTGTGCGGTACAAAATCTTGGTGCGCTCGTTTGAGTTTTGATGAAACACTAATACTGCGATCATCAATCTCAATTCTCAAAGGCAAGTCAGACAGCTCTTTGACAAGCTCTTGACACTTTTCTACAAACTCACCGCCAACAGGAATAAGACGAATATGTACAGGGTTTAGCCACAGCGGCAAACCTTGTTCAAAGTTGTCAAACAAAATGTACAAATAGCGTTCAATTCCTCCTGGAATTGCCGAGTGAATGATGACAGGGTGTTTTGCGCTGCCGTCCTCGTCAATATAGTGAATATTGAGGCGCGGTGCGTTGCCGATGTCCACTTGAATACAGCCAATCTCGCGCGACTGTCCGAGTTTGTCAATTATCTTGTAATCGACATTGACGACCCAGTAGCGGTCTTGACCGTCCTCAATGATGTTCACTAGAACATCAGCACCGAGCGAAACAGGTATTTCTTCAATGTAGTGCCTGTATTCTTGCCAGACTTTTTCAGACGGTACTTCAATTACCACCTGATATGCTCGTTTTGCTTTTTTGCCAGCTTCCATGATTTTGGCTTGCAATTTAGGAAACCATGCAAACGCTTCGGCGGCATCCTTGAAGTAAGGGTGTATATCAGGCATATAGAACCGCCTCTGGCGCATAAGCAACATCATCTCGCCACTTTGTTCATGTCGGTAACAATCCGACAGCGAAAAATGTGCAAACGGCAGCTGTTTGTGGCTCAACGGTGATTTAGAGGCAAGGTTAAACTGCGGATAACTTGCGTCATAGCTCATCACAATATCTGATTTTCCCGATTTGAACTGGTACAACCTGTCGCCAAACAGCGAGGCATACGCCTCAACAACAGGGTGCTGCAAGCTAAACATGTTCGCCCCGTTTACTTCGTAAACAGGCAAACCTACTTCATGCACTAGTTGTCTTGCATAATCTTGTACAAGTCGCCTCATCAGGTTTGCTTTGTAGTTGTACTGCACATGACCAATATCTGCGTTTGGCTCCCAGTTAAAGCCTAGTTTACTGGCATAAGCCAGATACTCGGGCTTGTCGTTTGACTGTTCGACTAGGATTTCTCCCAGTGCCTCACGGCGTACAAAATCGGCAAACTGCTTGCTGATTTTGGCATTTTTTAAGTAATCATCTATTTCAATGACTTGTTTTTCTTGATTAAGAATAAAGTATTTCATTATTAAAACTCCTTTAGGATTAGTTAGCTTCCTCTGCTGCTCGCCCTAAATGGAGTTTTGTTCCGAGATAAACAAAAAACTCCCGCCGCCGGGAGTTTTCAATCAATAGCAAACCCGACGGTCTAGGACGATGCCGTCGTCGTGGTTACTTGGTTTGGATTGATTGAATAAATCATGTCTTATACTATAGCACTAATGGTTAATAATTGCAAGGCTTTGTGCGATTTTGCAACTCTACAACTAATTATACCTTTCTTAAAGTAACAGCGCTACAGCACCTATGAGTGACATGATCGCCAAAGCATATTTCGCGAACGACTCACCCCTTTTAACTGCGTACTTTGTACCAATGTAACTCCCGATACTCCCACCAATAAATCCAGCTATTGCATGTTGCCAGATGAAATAACCCTGCACGGCAAACGCTATGAATAAAACTACTGACTGTACAACACCGACTAATCGTCGGAGTGCTGTCATCTGTAGAACTGACATATTGAAGAATGCCATGAGCGTGAGGGCGAAAAGAATTGAAAATGCACTGCTAGTAATGATAGAGCCAATTATTAGCAAGCCTATCGCCAGACCAAGCCCTAGACCTTTGTATCTCATCAAGCGATGTTTCATATTCGGCTTTATGAATAAGAGTGGCAGAGCCGATATTGTGATAATGGCAAGCATATACTTGAATGCTTGTATGTCTATTTTCGGTAAAATGATTGCACCGAGAATTGAGGCAAAGAATGTTACGACTGACAAGATAATGAGTAACATTTTATCTTTCGGAAAATGGTCGGTTTTGCGGAACGCAGCAACCGAGCTAATCGACATACCCGTCCCCATAAATGCGCCTGTCGCTGCACCTTGTGCGGGCGTCATGCCAGATATGAGCCAGTAGGGAGCCATGACAAACCCACCGCCACCTCCAGCAATGCCACTCAAAATGCTTGATATGAATGCGACAAAAAATGTCGCGAGATAGATAATATCCAAAATAGTTTCTTTATGTTTTCGTTATTTTTACAAGAGATTGCGCTTGCATCACAAGCGAATTAATTTCATAATATCACAACACATCGAAAATGTCAATGCTTTTTCGTAAAATAATTTAGCTATTGTAGTTGGGGTATGCACGGAGTGCGGCGGCTCTGCCGCCTGGGCGAAGCCCCGACACCTTTTACTGCTTGCAGTAGTCGAACCACCAGAAAAACCCTTTGCCTATTTTTTATTTCCCCTCGTCGAATTTCTTTTTTAGCTGAAAAAGGGTGTTTTCTGATGGTGGCGTTTTGCAATCAGACCGATGTTCACTGCTACGCTTCTCGTTCATGAGACATGTTATAATCGTCCCATGAGTGAGATACTTGATGTTGTGAATGAACGTGATGAGGTTATAGGACAAGCTGAACGTGATGAGGTTCACCGAATAGGACTAGTATGCCGATTGGCGTATGTATGTTTCTATACGACGAATAAAAAGATTATCCTGCAAAAACGAAGTACAACGAAGAAAAATGATCCAGGAAAATTGACCACAACCGTAAGCGGTCATGTTGCAAGCGGTCAGAATTATCTCGAAGCAGCGGTCAGGGAGACATTAGAAGAAACCGGCGTAGAAATCGAAGCAAGTGACTTGGTAGATATGGGTGTCGCAAGAGCAGATTACGTCCAGGGAGATTATTTGAGTAGTGCAATGCGAGGACTGTTCGCCTACGAATTTAGCGGTAGCATTTCAGACCTAAAGGTAGAAGATGGCGACGGAGCGGGTTTTGTCAGTCTTCCTATCGAAGAGCTGGAGAAACAACTTGATTCCGAGCCGGAAAAGTTTGCGGTGGTACTCACCGATAAAGTAGGAAAAGATTTGTTTCAAAAGATTAAGAATCAGTTTGAAGCATAGTAGAGAACACTAGAGATAAATGAACTCGGGTGCCGAATACTTAACCACACTCTATAACCAAATGATTGATGAATGGTTCATCTCATTAAAGGTTGGCGATAAAGTCTACAATTATAGCGATGACAGACCTGATAAAGGCATGGTCAGAAAGTTGCGTGAAGGCGTTATCAAAGAAATACACGATAACGGCAGATATGACCGCTATGTTATCGTTGGTAACCTTACTACTGGTAGACAAAACAAGTGGGGCGACTATGCTCTAGTAAAACCACCTGAAATCGAGGCAATATCTGACAAGCTAGCCCAGCTACACACTGTAAATGAAGCCGATTTACCACAAAAGCCAAAGAAAGCAGAGAAGACCGTTGATGAAAAAGCGGCACAAGCAGATTATGAGCGTCTACTTGAAAACGCCAAAGAACTACTAAAAAATGATACTGTACAGCAAGGTAAATGCAGCGGTATATATGGTGCGTTTAATAAAAAGACTGACGAGTGTATTTATATCGGTAAATCACGCTCCTCAATTAGTACCCGTTGGCGTGAACACGCTCGGTTCTGGAAAAAGCTACGACCAATCCACAGACAACCACTCCTGACGCAATACCTGCATTTTTTCAGCGACCAAATTGCGTGGAAAGTATTGTTACCTGTTGAAAGTAACATAGATAACGACCTGCTCGAATACTGCGAACGACGGCTATTTGAAAAGTACCACCCGATTGCGAACTCCATTATTCCAGATGGCACATTTTACGGTAGGAGCGTAATGGAGGGCGAAGGCGATTCTATCTTTGTGTCAGAGTGGAATCCTTGTATGGTCGAAATTAGAATACGCAAAGGTCAGTTTATTAGCTTCTCGGACGCAAAGAATCATTTTGAGCATCCGGGCGCGTAGCGTGGCGGCTTTAGCCGCCTGAGCGAAGCCCCGACGCCTCTGCCAATTTTTTGGCAGCCGCCACCACCAAAAAAACCCTTTGCCTATTTTTTATTCCCTTCGTCGAATTTCTTTTTTTGAAACTGAAAAGGGTGTTTTCTGGTGGTGGCGATTCCGTCTTTTACCAATTATTTAGTACGAGATCGCGATAGCCTGGCTCTATCGTGATGGCTTCAAACTCATCTTTGGTAAGCCACCTTGGTTTGCCTTCAAGAGGTTCTCCTTCAGGATCGGTCTGCTGGGATTCTAGCTCCTCGCTGTCGGCAGTACCGACGTAAGCCAAGATAAGTTTCCCCTGGCTATGTAGAAAGAAGTCGATATGCTTGAGGTCGCTTGAGCGAACGCCACACTCCTCGAACAACTCACGCACCATCGCTTCGTCTGGCGTCTCATTTTCCTCAATATGACCTCCAGGCAGTCCCCAGTCATTGTGGTAGTCAATATCTATAACGAGAACCTTCGATTTGTCATGGTTAAATAGGGCGGCTTTGACTGCAACACGAAATTGTCTACGCATTTACTTAATTACCCGCAGTGGTTTATAAGTTTTCATACATCCACCGCTCCTCAAATGATGTTGCATTCTCAAGTGACCTCGGATCGATAAAGGCAATCTCCGAGCTTTGTTCTCCAGCCGAGAAATCAAAGCTGTCGGGACTTACGTCATATACAATCCAGAGTAGCCATGCCTGTTTTGATTCAAGCCAAAACACCGCAGTTTTAAACGGTTGAGCAGTAAATGATCCGCTGTAGCCAACTTCCTCATGCAACTCACGAGCAAGTGCTTCATGCTCCGTCTCGCCATGATCCCAGCCACCACCTGGCAAGTTCCAAGTATCAGAAGAGCCCTCTTTATTGACAAGTATCTTATCGTTACTATTACGGATAACCGCCTTGAGCGATACTCGATAGAAAGTGCTTGGGTATTGGCTTTGATGATTTTTTGTATCGACTGGCATTAACTTGTATTATATCAAATTTTACCGCTGTTAAAATATTACTCGAACATATAGTAGAATAGGAATATGTCCGAGCCTCTTCTCATTGTTTTTCTCGGTTTTCCCGGTTCAGGTAAAACCTATTTCTCAAAACAGTTAGCTGAAGAATTAAATGCCGTAACCCTTAACAGTGATGCTCTCAGGATATCGATGTTTGGGTCACTCGAAACAATCGAGCAGATCCGCGCAAATGATCGATCCCGTCTATACGATGATGTGTTTGGTGCGATGGATTACGCAGCGCGGCAAACTTTGCTTGCAGGTCATTCTGTAATATATGACGCTCAACAGACTAAACGTGAAAACCGTCGCAATATTGAAAAAATAGCTCAGGAATCGGGAGCAATCCCCATCCTCGCATGGATCAAAACAAGCCGAGAAACAGCACTCAAGCGTGGTCAAGATCGTGAAGCTAGCGACGATAGCCATCAATATACTGCTGATAAAATGGAATATCTTATTGATCGTTTCGATAGTGTTACCGATCTCCCTGAACCAACCGAGAACACCATTGAGATTAGTGGCGAGCTGACATTCGGGGAACAATACTCGTCATTTCAGGAGCAACTTGAGAAGATCGTTAGCAGTTAATAGGAATGCCTATCAAGATTCACAGACGTGTGGCGGCTCTGCCGCCTGGGCGAAGCCCCGACACCTTTTACTGCTTGCAGTAGTCGAACCACCAGATAACACCCTTTTCAGTTTCAAAAAAGAAATTCGGCGGGGGGAATAAAAAAATAGGCAAAGGGTTTTTCTGGTGGGGCGAGCGGACGTTACACGCCCGCAGGCGTCGGGGCTGAGCTTTATGGGTTATCTCGGAAGTGGGTTCGGACTTTGGTGTAAAATCGCACCAAAGTAAAAACGTCACCCCAGTGTGGCGTTTTTACTTTGGTCGGAGAGTGTGCGTCGAACTTCATGCTGCCCAATAGGGTGATACCATGTCAGCCAACGATAGTTGCCGCGAAAGACTAGTCGGTATAATATCCGCGTATTTGTACCAACAGATACAAGGAGCCAGCGGAGAGCGCGAAAAGCAGCGGGGTCGTGATAAGCGGGTCGATAAAGCCTGCAAATATATTTGCGATTGCGGTGATGACCCCTAGGAGACTTGACCAGAATACAAATCTCCATCCACGACGAGTATGGGAGACGAGCTTCATGACAGATAGTGCGCTGAGGATAAACTGTCCCGTAAACAGGATGAGTCCAGCCCAATACGCGGGATTGGCTACGAGTGCCCCGGTTGACGAAATCATACCGAATATGCCGCTATTGAGGAAGCCAGTGATGATGATAGGGAACATAATCAGGCCAACGACCAAAGCTAGCCAGGGAAAATATTCAGCAAGTAGGTCTTTGCCGACACGTGGTATTTCGGGTTTTGCAAGCAGGCGAGAGAGTATGTTCTCAAGTGGTACGGGTGTGTCACTAGATGTCTGGCTCAGTGACGTATCGGAGTGGTGTGTAGGATCTGAAAATTGTTGTGGCGGGCCGGCAGGTGATTGTGCGGGTCCTGATGGTTGAGGAAACAGATTTGGATTCATCTCGCATTATCATAGCATTTCTTTGGTTGACTCAAAATGCATATGGTACTATATAAAGAGATAATGCATAAATTCTAACAATGACAGCAAAGGTGGGCGACTGGCATGTATAAATATCTAAAATTCTTTGAAGAGCTTTCGATCAATGACATTCCACAAGTTGGCGGTAAAAACGCAAGTTTGGGCGAGATGTATCATCACCTGCGTCCGCAGGGTGTAAATCTGCCAAACGGTGTCGCAACGACTGCTGATGCGTATCGCTATTTCCTCAAGGAAGCCGGGTTGAACCAGCAAATTACTGATACATTGGCTGGACTCGATGTTACCAATGTTCACGAGCTGGCGCGCCGCGGCCACGCCATCCGCACTATGATCACCGATGCGACATTGCCGCAAGATTTCCAAGACGAAATCGTCCGCGGCTACCGTGAACTGTGCCATAAGTGCGGCCATGGCGAGCGTGATATGGTGGTTGCAATTCGCTCTAGTGCGACAGCTGAGGATCTACCAAATGCATCGTTTGCTGGACAGCAGGCGACCTTTCTCAATATCAAAGGCGAGCACCAAGTTGTTCAGATGGTCAAAGAATGTATCGCCAGTCTCTTTACCGACCGAGCGATTGTCTACCGCGTGACCAATGGTTTTGACCATATGAAAGTTGCTCTCAGCGTCGGTATCCAGCAGATGGTAGCAGTGCGTAGTGAATGCGCGGGCGTGATGTTTACGATCGACACTGAGAGTGGTTTCAAAAATGCCGTCGTCGTCAGTTCGATCTATGGTCTCGGTGAAAACATCGTCCAAGGTCACGTCAGCCCTGATGAGTTCATCGTGTTCAAACCAACCATGGCCATCCTCAAACGCAAACTTGGTACGAAGAAGATGAAGATGGTGCCAAATGGCAACAACCATACAAAAAATATCCCGATGCCCGTCCATGACCAAGAACGCTTCAGTATCACCGATGACCAAGTCAAGACACTCGCTGACTGGGGCATGAAGATCGAGCAGCACTATGGTCATCCGATGGATATCGAGTGGGCGCTCGACGAAGATGACGGACAGCTCTACATCGTTCAGGCGCGTGCAGAGACGGTTCAGTCACGGCGTGACGTCAATCATATCGAAGAATACAAATTACTCGAAGACGGCAAAGTGCTCGTGAAGGGTACGAGCGTCGGCAACCGCATTGGCCAAGGCCGCGCGAGCAAGATCATGAGTGTCAAAGATATCGATGATTTCAAAGAAGGCGACGTGCTGGTGACAGAGATGACCGACCCTGACTGGGTGCCGATCATGAAGATCGCCAGCGCTATCGTCACCGACAAAGGTGGACGCACTTGCCACGCGGCGATTGTCAGCCGTGAGCTGGGTATCCCATGTGTTGTCGGAACAGGCAATGCCTCGGAACTGATCCATGACGGCCAAGACGTGACAGTGAGCTGTGGCGGCGGTGGCGATGAAGGGACAGTCTACGAAGGCATCCTCAAGTTTGAAGTCCAGCGTACCGATGTCAAAGATCTCAAGCGCACCAAGACCAAGATCATGATGAATATCGGCGAGCCAGAGCGGGCATTTGCGTACTCGCTACTGCCAAATGACGGCGTCGGTCTTGCACGCGAAGAACTTATTATCGACACGCACATCAGGATCCATCCGCTCGCGTTGTTGCAGTTTGACCAAGTGAAAGACAAAGCAGTTCGCGCGCAGATCAACAACCTGACGAAGGGCTACACCGACAAAGCACAGTATTTCATCGATAAACTTGCTGAAGGTGTGAGCATACTTGGCGCGGCGTTTTACCCCAATGATGTGATCATTCGCTTTAGCGATTTCCGCTCCAACGAATACGCCAACCTCATCGGTGGCGCGCAGTTTGAACCAGAAGAGCGCAACCCGATGATTGGCTGGCGTGGCGCAAGTCGTTACTACGATCCTGTCTACCGTGAAGCCTTTGCGCTCGAGTGCCGTGCCCTCAAAAAAGTTCGTGACGACATGGGCCTGACGAACATCAAAGCGATGGTGCCGTTTTGCCGTAGCCTCGACGAAGCTGACAAAGTGCTCTCTATCATGGCCGACAATGGCCTAAAGCGCGGTGAAAACCACTTCCAGGTCTATGTCATGTGCGAGATTCCGGCCAATGTCATCCTCGCCGACCAGTTTGCCGACCGTTTCGACGGCTTCTCGATTGGTAGCAATGATCTGACGCAGTTGACGCTCGGTGTTGACCGTGACAACCACATGGTGGCGCACGTCTATGACGAGAACAATGCGGCGGTCAAAGCGATGATTCGCTCGGTTATCAAGGCTGCCAAGGCCAAACATGTCAAGATCGGTCTCTGCGGCCAAGCACCATCTGATTACCCTGAGTTTGCACGTTTCCTCGTCCAAGAAGGCATCGATAGCATCTCGCTCGCCCCAGACACCATCGTCAAGACGACCATTGACCTGCAAAAACTTGAGACCAAGCTTGGACGATAGCGCGCCCTCTTGATATCACGTCGCTTCACCCCGCTGTGGCGGGGTGGGTCTCGCTCCTCTCCTCGGGTCCTGCCGCTCGTTCCGCCCCAGCATTTTTTTCGGCAGCTACCCGAAAAAGAATGCTAGGGCCGCCCCGACTCGCGTCACCCGAGGTTGGCAAGTGAGCTCGAAGAGTATCTGATCTTGTGGTAAACTGAATGTCTATGACAGATACAAAAACCTCTCCAATTTTCAAACGAACCAAAATCATCGCCACAGTCGGCCCGGCGACGAATAGTTATGAAAAGATCAAAGCGCTCATCGATGCCGGCGCCAATGGCCTACGGCTTAATTTTAGTCATGGGACAAATGACGAGCGCGACCAGCAAATCGCGTGGATACGCCAAGCGTCTCGTGAGCTCAAAAAACCAGTTGCGATCTTTCAAGATTTGCAAGGTCCCAAGATCCGCCTCGGTGAAATTGAGAATAATTTTCTAGAGGTAAAAGCGGGTGATGAGCTGAAATTACGGTTTGGCGCATCGCACGAAGGCAACGTATTGCCGACTCAGTATGATCTCAGCGAAAAGGTCAAACCAGGCGAGCGCGTCTATATCTTCGACGGCAAGGTCAAATGTGTCGCGACAGAGGTGGACGAGGCGACAGTGACCGTCCGTGTCGAGCATGGTGGTGTCATCATGAGCCGCAAAGGCATCAATCTACCTGACACTGATTTCAGCGGCGACATCCTGACAGAGAAAGATTATCGGGATATCGAGTGGGGTGCGACACGTGATATCGATTATGTGGGGCTTAGTTTTGTGCATAGTGCGCATGATATCGAGGTATTGCGGGGCTATATGGCCGAACAGGGATCAGATGCACTGATCATTGCCAAGATTGAGACCAAGCCGGCCATTGATGATGACGAGCTAGCGCATATTGTCGAGGCAAGTGACGCAGTTATGGTGGCACGCGGTGATCTCGCGGTCGAGGTCGGCGCGGAGATCGTCCCGGTTGTCCAACGCCGTATCATCGAGCTGTGTCACAACCACGCCACGATGAGCATTGTGGCAACACAGATGATGATGAGTATGGTGACGAACCCTGAGCCAACTCGGGCTGAGGTGACTGACGTGAGTCACGCCGTCGTCGTCGGCGCCGACTGCGTGATGCTCAGTGACGAGACGGCAAATGGCGAGTACCCTATAGAGACGGTCGAAAGTATGAAGCGAATCATCATGTATACCCAGACCCACATACCGGTACGGCCGCTTGGTACACCACAGTATCTCGATACGCATGCCTCTGCGATTAGTTCGGCGGCTGTCACTCTGGCGCGTCAACTGCATGCTGACGCAATCGTGGCAGAGACCAAGACTGGTGCAACCGCACAGCATATCGCCGCGCATCGTCCCGGACTTCCGATCATCTCGGTGACAAGTGATGCTCGGATCGCTCAACAGCTTGCACTGCTCTATGCCAACAAAAGTTTTCTGCGGCCTGATGGTGAACGCGCCGGACTTGAACTTGCCAAAGAGCTTGTCGAGACTGGCTATCTCGCGCACAACTCCACCGTCGTCCTTGTCTCTGGCCGCCAGCCTGGTATAAAGGGTGTGACCGATACCATCCGCGTGAGAACGATCGAATAGACATTGTTAAATTATTTGCAGCTGGTATATAGTGATAGATACGTATTATGGGTGGGAAATTTCCAAAGAAAAGTTTGCGTGATGTGCCGCTCGATGGGCGGACTGTGCTGGTACGCGTGGATTACAATGTGCCGCTGCATGACGGCGTGATCGCGGATGATTTTCGGATTCGTGCCAGTCTGCCGACGATACACGAGCTACTGAAACGGCGCTGCAAAGTCGTGCTGTGTGCGCATTTGGGCCGACCCGAAGGCAAACCAAATGAGGTGGAAAGTCTCGAGCCGATCGCACATCGGTTGATGGAGCTCTTGCACCAACCAGTCAAATTTGTCAGCGATTGCGTGGGTGACAAAGTCATCCAGGCATCGAAGCGGCTACACGAGGGAGACGTATTGCTACTTGAGAATCTGCGATTTCATCCAGGTGAAGAAGCCAATGATCGCGCGTTTGCCGAGTCGCTAGCACGTGATAGTGGCGCAGAGTATTTTGTCCAAGACGGCTTCGGTGTGGTGCACCGGGCGCACGCGAGTACTGAGGCGGTGACGCATTTTCTACCCAGTTCTGCCGGGCTGCTCATCGAAAAAGAATACACGATGATCATGAGCGCGATGAGCGACCCAAAGCGGCCGCTGACCGCGATTCTCGGTGGTGCCAAGATCAGCGACAAGATACACGTGATCGAGAAATTCGTGGCGGTTGCTGATCGTATCATCATCGGCGGTGCCATGGCCAATACATTTTTGAAATTCAATGGGTTGCCGATCGGTGCCAGTAAGACTGAGGATGGCTGCGACGACACGATCAGGCATATCTACGATGCCGTCTCCAAAAAAGCCGCGACGCCTGAGGCATTTGCGAAGTTTCTCGTCTTGCCAACTGATGTGGCAGTGGCAAAAACGATCGATGGATTGGCCGAGCGGCGTGTCGTCAGTGTCCGTGATGTCGCTGGTGACGATCGTATCCTTGATATAGGTACCAAAAGTATAGGAAACGCCGTCAGTATCATCGCATCATCACATACGGTCGTCTGGAACGGCACGATGGGTATGGCTGAGCTACCGAATTTTGCCCATGGCTCAGCCCGTATCGCGCTGGCACTTGCCCAGCGCAAGGGCGAGATCATGAGCGTGGTCGGTGGTGGCGATACAGCAGATTTTGTGATGCATTGGGATGGGCACGATGGTGCCAGTTTTGACCATGTCTCGACCGGTGGCGGTGCGAGTATCGAACTGATGTCGGGCGCAAAACTGCCCGGTATCGAAGCGCTTATGAACGCATGATGTGTACGAATCTTCAGATTTTGTGTACACTAAAGGATAAGAAACCATAACCATCATGACTGCGAGAAAAACTCTGATTGTAGGCAACTGGAAAATGCACATGAACGTGCATGAAGCTAGTGTGCTTGTGCATAAACTCGCTGGTCTCGTCGAGGTGCACCGAGATGTCGAGGTAGTACTCTGTCCAACTTTTTTGACATTGCAGCCACTCAGTTTGCAGATCAACCGTCGCCAGTTCAAGCTCGGTGCACAAAACTGCTACTGGCGCGATGAGGGTGCGTATACTGGTGAAGTCTCGGCCACACAACTGCACGGCCTGGTCGACTACGTCATTGTCGGACACTCTGAGCGCCGTCATGTATTTGGCGAACTTGAGCGCGATATTCGCGCCAAAGTCCAAGCGGTGATCCGCAACAAGATGCAGCCTATATTGTGCGTCGGCGAGACGGCACAGCAGCGCGTCGATGATGAAACTAAGCATGTCATCCACGACCAGCTTACCAGCGGGCTCGCCAATGTGACCTCGGACGAGATCGCCGACGCCATCATCGCCTATGAGCCCGTCTGGGCGATTGGTACTGGCAAAAATGCCTCAGTCGAGGATGTGACGAAGGTAGCTGATCTCATCCATAGTCATGTTGCGACGCTGTATGGTGAAAAAGCGGCTGATAATCTCCATATCCTCTATGGTGGCAGCAGTAATGATGAAAATGCAGACCAGTATCTGTCAATTGAGCGAATCGACGGGCTCCTTGTTGGCGGCGCCAGTCTCAATGCACATTCATTTGCCAAGATGGTCGCCGTGGCGCATAATAAACGTAAACATAATAGCAAATGAGTATGCAGGGTGGGGGCATGAAAGATTTTGACTTTGACGAACTAGACCGCGCAGTAAATTCCGTACTAGCAAAAAAGGATACAAATCCGACGCAGAGCGATCAAGCTGTGACGGCATCTGTCGCACCATCTGAACCTGCCGCGGCTGGTCAAGCGTCTACTGAGCCGTCTACACCGCCTCCTGTTGTGCCTGATCCGGCTGTCCCTACCGTGGCACAGACGCCCGGTACTCCTCCATCTGTCGAACCAGCGGGTGACGCGGCGGTCACTTCTGCAGATGGCTCCGAGCCAACGCATGTCGATACCGATGTCGATGCGGCAGCGCCACAGGAAGAGGATTTACCAGAAGTGCCGAGTATCAGCGATGCTGACACATCAGATCACGCCACGTCGGGTGACGACACGGCATCGCCAGCGGTACATGACGATGACGCACACAATGATGTAGGTATGACATCACAGGCGGCGTCTGACGTGACTGAGGATTCTCATGCAACAGAACATGAAATCATGGAAGCGCCTGAGGCTGAGTTGGTCAAGGTAGACGCAATTCCACATACGCGTGGTCGCTTCATGGACGTTGTACCGCCTGCAAATCATACGGACACCTCCGCTAAACCGATCGCCGTACATAGTGGCGTAAATCTGGTGCCGTCAGCGGATTTTAAGGTTGATGAATTGCCTGATGATGACGGTGCTGGCGAACCTGCCACCACTTCGACTATGCCAAACCTTGCCGATGAAGAAGTCGAACCTTCACCAACAGAGCTAGCAACCCAGTCACACGAAGGCGTGGCGGAGTCTCCTCAGGCGACAGAGCCATCGGCGGCTGACGCCGACATGCCACACGAATCGACAGTGTCGGATGAATCATCGTCAGCTGATGATGTTTCGACGACAGAATCTAACTCGGGCGCTTCGACGCCATTTATCCCTGATGTACCAGTTGAAAAGCGTCCACTCAACGCTGATGCAAGCACAGGAGCATCGCAACCTGCTGATGACCCTGCGTCGGCCGTTTCCGAAGCGAGTAATCTGACATCGATGCCAAAAGAGTTTGACGAGAAGATCATGGCTGTTGAAGCGAACGAAACTATAGGTAATGATGCTCCTAAAGATGAGGCAAGCAGCGAAGCACCATCGAATGTGGATACCCCTGCAGCTTCTGCAGCACCTATTGCTCCGGAAGATAAATCTGGCGAGCAATCACATCCGGTATTTGATGCGGGATCGTATCACCAGCCGCTTGCGCCGAACGCAAAGCATGGCGTATCGAAAGGTATGTGGTTTATTATTGCGGGCGTGTTATTCCTCATCGGCTCAGTTCTCGGCGTGTTGTATTTTCTATACGGTCAACAGTGACATTTTTGATCTACAATAGAGTGAGATGATGTCTCATTCTATTTTGTCTGGTCTTAATGATGCGCAAAAATCTGCCGTCGAACACGGAGAGGGTCCGTTATTGATATTGGCGGGTGCTGGCTCGGGCAAGACAAAGACACTGACGCACCGTATCGCACACTTGCTTGAGCGCGGCGTACCTTCAAGTGCGATATTGGCGGTCACGTTTACCAACAAGGCGGCACGCGAGATGCGTGAACGGCTCGCACATCTCACCGGTGAGGATGCGGATAATCGCTCATTTATGTTTTGGATGGGCACGTTTCACTCTATCTGCGTCAAGATGTTGCGTTTTGACGGTGAGCATATCGGTGTACCGAAAAACTTTATCATTCTCGATGAGTCTGATCGTCTCAGCCTTGTCAAACAAGCTATGAAGCAACTCGGCATCAGCGAAAAGAGCATCACGCCCAGGGGGATTATTAGCCAGATCAGCACGGCAAAAAATGATCTTGTCAGCTCAACCGAATATGCGGCACTGGCCAAACTGCCGCTCCAAAAAGCCGCTGCTGAGGTATTTCCGGTCTATGAGCGTATGCGCCAGGCGACCGCAGCACTGGATTTTGATGATCTTATCGCTGAGTCGGTGCGTCTCTTAAAGTCATCCGATGAACTGCACGCACTTTGGCAGCGGCGATTTCACTATATCCTCATCGACGAGTACCAAGACACCAACGCCGCGCAGTATCGACTCATCAAGCTTTTGACCAACGATTTGCGCAACATATGCGTCGTCGGGGACGATTTTCAATCGATTTACTCATGGAGAGGTGCAGATTTTACAAATATTTTGAACTTTGAGCGGGATTATCCCGGTGCAACAGTAGTAAAGTTGGAGCAAAACTATCGGAGTACAAAGCCTATTCTCGATGCGGCGCAAAATGTGATCGAAAAAAACATTAATCGTACCGATAAGAGATTATTTACCGAGCAGCATGGCGGCCTGCCGGTGCAGATCACATATACAGGCTCGGAACTGCACGAGGCGGAAAGTATCGTGACACGTATCAAGCATGCGGTTGACTTGCGGGCACGGTCCTATAGAGATTATGCCGTGCTGTATCGTACCAACGCGCAGTCGCGTGCGATTGAGGAGATGTGTATCCGCTATGGGGTACCCTACCGTATGGTGGGCGGGACACGGTTTTATGACCGCAAGGAGATCAGGGATATCATTGCATACTTGCGCCTGCTGTATCAGCCGTTTGATCGGCCGAGTTTTGAGCGTATCATCAACGTACCGACGAGAGGCCTCGGTGCGACAAGTGTGGAAAAATTTCTTGCATGGCAGTCACAGACGGCGATGCACCTGATCGACGCGTGCGTGTCGGCCGACCTCTGCCCGCAACTGACGCCGCGTGCGCGCACCGCGCTGCGCGAATTCGGTGAGGCGATGCACAAACTACAAGCTGAGTTGGCGTCGACTACCCTCGCCGATATGATCGAGCTCATCATCAAGCGGTTCAAATATCTTGATTATCTTGACGATGGGACGCCACAGGCCGAGGATCGACAGGGAAATGTCCGTGAGCTCGTCAGCGATGCACGCGAACGTGCCGATCTGGATGTGGCAGGGTATCTTGAGGAAATCTCACTTATTTCAGATCTCGATATGAGTAACGGCAGCCAAGATGCGGTGACCCTCATGACGCTCCATGCTGCCAAGGGTCTTGAGTTTCCGGTCGTGTGTATGATTGGCATGGAAGAGACGATTTTTCCGCATGCTCGTGCGCTGTATGAACCAGAGCAAATGGAAGAAGAGCGCCGGCTGTGCTATGTCGGTATGACGCGTGCTCGGGAAGAACTTTATCTCAGCGCCGCTAGTAGTCGATTGATATTTGGAAGTGTTCAGAGCAACCCGCCATCACGTTTCCTCGGTGAGATTGAGGTAAGCGAAGTTGCGCCAGCGAGTAGCTATGGGATGAAACCAACAGATATGGAACCGCACTATGAGGCGGATGACCAACTCAATCTTGCGGTTGGCGATCGTGTGCGACATCGCGTATTTGGCGCAGGCCTTGTCGCGCACATTGACGGTACTGTTGTGACAGTTACATTTAGAGGCAAAGGTGTCAAGAAACTCAATGTCGCCTTTGCCCCGCTGGAGAAGATCGCATGAAGCGGCTTGGAAAATGGCTTCATTTTGTGATGATGCCGTTGATCGCGATCGTATCATCACGAACGCGACCGCGAGTGAGGGTGGAGCTTAGAACGCGCCAGAATAGAGTACTCCTCGTGAAGACCTGGTATTCGAAGCAGCTTTGGGCATTTCCTGGCGGCGGTGTCGAACGAGGTGAAGCGCCATCACGCGCAGCGGTGCGAGAGGTGAGGGAAGAAACAGGTATCATGATCGATAAAAAGACGCTCGCATACCTCACGACGCAGCCGGCGACGTATCCTCTCGGGTGTGACTTAGTGTTTTATAGCGTCAAAGCGAAAAAGCGTGAATTACCGATATTGTCGTGGTATCGGCGTTGTGAGATTATCGACCGCCAATGGTTCAAAACTAGCCATCTACCAGACGATATCGACCCGCTGACACGTGCCGTGATACGACGTGAGTTTGCCGAAAAGTAAGCTTTTTGGTACAATGGTCAGGCTAATTGTGAGAAGCAAATATACACAGGTGATCACATCCGCACGCTCCCACCACATACTCTGGAGCCTTGTTTTGCTGTCCGTCTTTGCTGGCGGCTTTGCATTTTCTCGGATTGCGGTTGCCGCAAGCTCTGAGGACACGAGCAAGCATCACTTACTGACGGTATACGACCAGGGTCACGAAGAGACATTTGTGACGACCAAAGCGACACTTGGCGCTGCGCTACGCGACGAAGGTATCGTCGTCGAGTCTGTTGATAACGTAGAGCCAGCAGTTGACACGCAGTTGGTTGCCAAAAACTACAGAGTCAACATTTATCGAGCTCGTTCGGTCGTCGTCAATGATGGCACGCAGCGTTTACAGATCCTGACGGCTGAACAAAGCCCCAAGAAGATCATGTCAGCAGCCGGACTGACACTTTATAGTGAAGATACGACGTATTTTGAACGGTCGACAAATCCTTTGAGCGATGGTGGTGCAGGGCTACAGCTGCGCGTTGATCGTGCTACAGTGTTTCAGCTCTCACTCTATGGCACGATACTCGAGGCTCGTTCTCGGGCGGCGACCGTAGGACAGATGCTCCGCGAAAAAGGTATTGAATTGGGACCGCAGGATGGTCAATCTGTTCCTGATGAAACACCTCTCGTTGCCGGTATGAGCGTCAGAGTCTGGCGCGACGGCAAACAGACCATTACGCAGGAGGAGGTAATCCCGAAGGTATCTGAAGAGATCAAGGATGCTGACAAGGATTATGGCGTCCGAGAGGTACGTGCTGTAGGCAGTGACGGTACAAAAAACGTCACCTACGAGATTGAGATGAGAGGCGGTCAAGAAGTTTCCCGTAAAGTGATCGCGAGTATCGTGACAAAAGAGCCGGTAAAACAGGTCATCATAGTCGGGACACGGTTTAAAGGCGCCTATACGACACCGAGTGAAAACGAAGTGATCACATGGAATTTCCTGATCGGCAAAGGCCTCACTCGTGAACAAACCGCTGGTATCATGGGAAATCTCCAGCAGGAACACGGGTTCAATACAACTGGTGACGGGTTGGCTCAATGGACGGGTGGTCGCAAGACGGCACTGTTGTCTCGACCTGACCCGTATAGTATCAACACTCAGCTTGATTTCTTATGGTATGAATTGACTGGTCCGTATTCGTCGGTGTTGTCGCATATACGTGCGCAAAATTCAGTGGAAGGCTCGGTTCGTATATTCCAAAATGAGTTTGAACGCTGCGGTATCTGTGCAGAGAGCAAACGTATCCAGTTCGCCTACAATATTCTCGCGAGCCACTGATATGCCCAAAAAAGAACTTGGCCAACATTGGCTGACTGATCGCCTCACGCTTGAGGCGATTGTTGATTGCGCCCTCCCCTTTGCTCAAGGACAGACCTTGAGCAAAACAGTGGTGGAGATCGGCCCGGGGCTGGGGACGATGACGAGCGTGCTGTTGTCGCGAGCCGCGCGAGTGATTGCGGTTGAGTATGACGCTGATTTGGCGCGTAAACTGCCAGGACAATTTCCTGGCAAAAATCTCGAGGTGGTCAATCAAGATATACTGTCCTACGACTTCTCAGGGCTTTCAGATGATTTCATCGTCGTCGGGAATATTCCCTACTACATCACAAATAAAATCGTTCGTAAAGTATCTGAAGGGCCTCTTAGGCCAAAAGTTGCGGTACTTCTCGTGCAAAAGGAAGTCGCCGAGCGCCTCGCAGCCGGCCCTGGCGACATGAGCTTGCTTGCCATCTCGGCACACGTCTTTCACGAGGTCAGCCTCGGGCCTGTGGTGTTACGCGACAAATTCACGCCGCCACCCAAGGTGGATAGTCAAGTGGTCGTATTGACTCGGCGCGAGCAACCGCTTGTCTCGGCTGAACAGCAAAAAGCCTTTTTTCGCGTCGTGCGTGCCGGCTTCGCCGAACGCCGCAAAAAACTGCGCAGCTCCCTCGCCGCTGGCCTCGCCATCAGCAAAACCGACGCCGAAACCCTCCTCGCCAAAGCCGCCATCTCACCCGACGCCCGCGCACAGGAGTTGTCGATCAATGATTGGTTAAGGCTTTTGCACTAGCTAACGATATAGTTGGTGTGTTTTAATGATGGGTAAGATAGTAAAAAAGAACATCAAAATGCGTAAGAAAACGAAGAAAAGCAGAAAATTAGCCTTGGCCATATCAGCTACGGTAGCATCGCTAGCTGTTATTGCGGTTGTTGCTTTTACGTTTTATGCCAACCAAACATCACTAGCTTTAGCAAGCAAGGTGCATGAAAGTGTCAGGGCGTCATTAAAAACAGCATTAGACACTCAAATGCAGCCATCACTTAAGCTTGAAAATTGTGTATACACAGAGCTCTTGAGAAGACGATGCACTTTGATTGATCGCTATCTTTTTACTGACAAAGACACTTCACAAGAGACAATCGAAGCGTATTTAAATAGCAATGGCTGGCTAGATGAATCGCGGATGCAGGGCAAGACAACATTCTTTACGCAGTCACCACCTACGGCCGTCGTGAGTGCATCGGCTCATGTGATGCGCCATACGAACGAGCCGGCAACGCGCGAGGGTGCGGTGACAAGTCGGCTACATGTTGTCGAAAGCAAGGAACTTCCCGAGCCAAACGGTAAAACATTTCGCGATACAGGGTTTTCATATACCGATACGGGCGTCTATGAGCGGGCCAAGCGACAACGGGCTGGTAAGTATTATTTGATGATAGTAGAAACAGACTATTATCGAGTGATATGGTAAGTGACGGTTTCTACCAGATGATATAATTCAGGGTATGAATCGATATAAACCAGTTACTGCTATGCCTGATGGCGTGAAGATTGCATTTTCGAGTGTCGAGGATGGCTCGGTCGCGGCGGGTGGTGGGCGGGCGTCATTGCCAGAGCACGAACGTCACACTGAGACATTTTTGCAGACATACGGCTTCGCGCCAGAGGGCAGGGCGAAGGTATTTGTGACGTATCTACCTGAAAACACGTATACGCATATCGAGCGAGTGGGGGTAGACGACGAGGGCGTAATCAAAAGCGATGCCCTATTTACGACTGTGACAGGCAAAGTTATCACGTTGACGGTCGCGGACTGCATTGCGACGGTAGTCTACGACCCAGTTGCATCTATGCTCGGTGTGCTTCATCTTGGTCGACATTCTAGCGTAGCAGGATTGATCGAAGAGTTTGCGATACGTGTGGCTGATGAGGTCGGCAGCGATCCGCGTGACTGGCATGTGTGGATGAGCCCGAGTCTCAAACCAGATCACGATCGCATGGAGTATTTCACACCACCACACCCAGAGCAGTGGGAAGCATGGCAACGCCTAGGCAGCGACGGGATGATCCATATCGATATACCAGGCCACAACCGCGATAGATTTGAGCGCCTCGGTGTCACACAGGAAAATATCTACGTCAGCCCGATCAACACCTATACCGACGAGCGGTACTACTCACACCGCGCCGCCACCGAACTACATCGCCCCGACCGCCAAGGCCGCCAAATGGTTGCTGCCACCCTCCTCTAACTCTTTGTCTCAAGGCCGCACCCTGAGATGGAGGGTGGCGGGGTAATCTGTTACAATAGAGAAAATGAGTA
>CAYWYG010000004.1:20742-22244 GCA_964462335.1 uncultured Candidatus Saccharibacteria bacterium
CGCACCCTGAGATGGAGGGTGGCGGGGTAATCTGTTACAATAGAGAAAATGAGTAAAAAATTATACATCTGTACTGCTATTCCGTATGTCAATGGTGCGCCACATATCGGGCATGCTATGGATTATCTGCTGGCTGACATCTGGGCGCGGTATCATCGGGCCAATGGCCAAGATGTGCGATTTCAGATAGGTACCGATGAGCATGGCAACAAAAATGCTATGAAAGCTGCTGAGCACGGCATATCACCGCAAGATTTCGTGAACCAATCATCTCAGGCGTTTCGTGCGATGGCCGATAAAGTCGGTGCATCCTATACCGATGTCATCCGCACAACCGATACGCACCACAAAGCCGCCGTCCAGTACATCTGGCAACAGCTCAAGCCGCACATCTATAAGCACACCTACGAAGGCTGGTATTGTACGGGGTGTGAGCAGTTTTATACCGACAAGGAAGTCGAGACGACGGGTGGGGCATGCCCCAACCACCAAAAACCATATGAGCATCTGAGCGAAGATAATTATTATCTACGCTGCAGTGATTTTACCGAGCCTATCTGCGAGGCGATCGAGTCAGGCAAAATGCGTATCGTGCCGGAATTTCGCCGCAATGAACTACTTGAGCTCATCAAAGACGGCGTCAAAGATGTCTCGATCAGCCGTCCCAAAAAGAGCCTCAGCTGGGGTGTGCCAGTGCCCGATGATCCCGAACAAGTCATCTACGTCTGGATCGACGCGCTCAGCAACTACCTCACGGTGCTTGGCTACCCTGACAACGAGACGTGGCGCGACTACTGGCCAGCCGATGTGCAGGTGATCGGCAAAGATATCCTGCGGTTTCATGCCATTACCTGGCCGGCGATCCTGCTCGGTCTCGGACTACCGCTACCGAAAAAGATATTGGCGCATGGCTTTGTCAATATCGGTGGCTCAAAGATATCTAAGAGTCTCGGCAATGGTATCGACCCGTCAGAGATCATCGACCAGTACGGTCTCGATGCGTTTCGGTATTTCTTTGCACGGTATATCCCCACCCAAGAGGATGGTGATTTCACCTACGAAAAGTTTGAAAATGCCTACAACAACGAACTGAGTAACGAGCTGGGCAACCTCGTGCAGCGCGTCGTCGCCATGGTGAACCGCTACCAAGCGGGCGTCATTGGCGAGGGCGTCAAGACCGAGCATGATGCCCAGGCCTATCATGAAGCCATGCGCGACCTAGAGTTCAACAAAGCGCTCGACCACGTCTGGCTGACCGTTCGCTCGCTCAATCAGTACCTCGAGGATGTCAAGCCATGGACGGTTGCCAAGACCAAAGATACCGATCCGGAAGCTGCGGGTCATCTCGAAGAGATACTTCTTCACGCTGTCGGCACGCTTCAGCAAGTAGCTGTGCTACTCGCACCATTTTTGCCCAGTGCGTCAGAGGCTATCGTCAAAGTGTTTGCTGGTGGCGTCATCACGCCGTACGAGGGTGTGCTGTTCCCGAAAAAATACCTACA
>CAYWYG010000004.1:22344-45164 GCA_964462335.1 uncultured Candidatus Saccharibacteria bacterium
CTGGTGGCGTCATCACGCCGTACGAGGGTGTGCTGTTCCCGAAAAAATACCTACATACCCCTGATCCTCACGGGCCTGCAACACCTGCTGCGATACCAGCGCCGATACCGCCCGCGCAATAATCTCGCGGTGTGAGCCGTAGAGCGGCGGTAAGTTGTCGAGTGGCGCCCAGCAGATATCGGCCGCGTCATCGCCAGCCTGACCGTCTTCTTGTCCTGTCAAAAACACATACGCATCGGTTTCGATCCATCGGTCGCCGCTATTGCGCGGGTCATCGACGCGTCCGCTATACACTACGTCCCCGTCAGTTTCAGCCACAAATCCAGTTTCTTCGTAGGCTTCACGTTTGGCGGCGGTTCGGCTATCTTCGCCTTCGTCGACAAACCCGCCAGGCAGCGCCCAGCATTGGTCTTTGGCGCGCCAGATGAGTCGCACACGATTACCGTTGATGATGACCGCATCGGCGGCCTTGTTGGCGCCGACGTGCCATAACTTTTCTTGACGTTTGGCCAAGAGATCGGCGCAGTACCGCTGCCAGCCTACTGCGCCGAGTGAGCGTGCATAGGCTACGTCGCGTTCATAGCGGGCGACGACTGCTTCGGGGCCAGTGTGTTTGCCGGCGACATCGCTTAGTTTGACGGTTGGTGTCTCGCCGACGGCGACGGCTTTCATGACGAAATTGTTTGCCTTAAGCCCCAGGTCGTTAGTGAGCGTCGTACCCCAGCCAAAGATGACGCTCACTCTATCTTTAAAATAATCGGCGAGTTTGATGATGGTGTCGATGTCGAGCCCATCGCTAAAGACGATCGTCTTCGTGGTTGGGTCGATGCCGAGTTGTTGGTAAAACTCAATCACGCGATCACCAAATACGATCGGATCACCGCTATCGTGCCGGAGCGCCTTCCAATCGTGAGCCTGTTCGGGTGTAAAATCGGTAAAGAAAAATTCACTACCGAATGTATCAGTCAAAGCGGTCGAGAGATTGTCGCCATATGTTGCGCGCCAGTCACGTAGCATGGCGCCATGTCCGAGGAGCGGCGTTGTCTTACCGGTGTCAGCGAGCGCCGCATAGATCATCGGTAGTTCGTGAGCGAACGTGCCGATCGGTGCTAGTCCGAGTTCGTGAGCCAGTGCGATGTTGCTCGTACCAAGGAAATTATCTGGCAGTTCTTGGGCGACGCGGGCGACGACATGCCGTTGCCAGTCGTAGCTAAAGCGTCGGCGGGTGCCAAAATCAGAAAATTTGATATCTGGTCGTTCGCGTAAGCGTGCAATTTTGTCGTCTAATCGCCGATTACCCTCTTCGTATATATTGCTCAAGGTCCGTCCTTGAGCAATGAGGAGGTTGCGGAAGTAGATTTCGTTGATTTCGCTCATGATGACGGTTTCCCAGAAGGTGACGAGTGGGGCGGGGCCGGTTGCACGAACGGCGAGGTCGCCGCGCTCATCGAGTGTGATCTCGACGTCAGGCAGGGAATTGTCCATCAGGTAGTCGAGAAATGCTGGATTAAACATCGCTGTCTGTCCGTCAGTTTGCTGGGTGAGGCTTGCGAGGTAGGCGACTTCCTCAGGTTGCCAGCCAGCGCGCAGATCATTGAGTCGCGTACGTAGCTCATCGGGACTGCAATAGTCGGACAATAGGGAAGGGCTGCGGTTTTTGAGCGCGAATGTCACGATTTCGTCAGGAATATTGGCAAATTCGACCTGGCTCATCGTCGCTTTGTAGTAGTCGAGGCCGCGTGTCAGTCGTGAGGTTTCAGGACTATTCATCATGACCTCCTGTCGACAAGTACGCTGCCGTCGATGATCTGCTGTGAACTGAGTGCGAGTGCACGTGCATCGATTAGCGCAGCAAGGGCACGGTCACCATCTCCCGGTGTGACATCAACAGCTCTCATGGCATCGGGTATGACGATGACATCGACGTCACGGCTGCCGTCAGGTCGGCGGAATCGTTTGGTGGCGGCAAGTGCATCATGCGCTGTCGCTTTCACGCAATAATCAGTTGCGAGCCCACCGACGAGTATCGCCATGCGTTTGCGCTTTTCTGAGTAGGCGATCATGTCGAGCATACGATCGATCGCGGCAGCTACTGTTCGTTGCTCGGGCGGCAATCCTGTGACAAGATCGGCAAGGCGCCCAACATCGATCTGAGCAAGATATCCTGAGTAGCCATCATCTTCACGACTCATACCTTTGCTGGCTATCGTGTCGCTGTGCTCGACATCGATACGCAGTTCATCATGAAATGCGGCGCCGGCGCGGTACTGTCGGCAGTGGGGCGGCCACGGGCCACCAAACTCTTGAAAGTGTGCGGTGTCGTCGGGGTGCCAGTCACGGGTAAATACGACAGCACCGTGTCGATCGCGTGTCCATTCATTAAGACGGTTGAGCGGGTTAACGACTGCATCGCCACCCTCTACGGGCAGGGCACCACCTGGCATAAAATCATTTTGTACATCGACGTTGATCGTGACGATTTCGCCGTAGCGTTCGGGTGTCATGGTATTTTTCATCGAGTTCTCCTTACTTAGTGTAATTTATACACAAAGTGTACTATGAAAGATATTGTGCTGTCAACACTATTGTCATGATACTATAGTCCGTGACAATACAATTCGCATGATGACGCTTCGGCAGGCTGGGGCAGGTAATTGCAACAAATGGATAGGTAGTGTGATGTGGGCTATCTGTGATTTGTCTACCAGGCGACAAGAAGATGATTTGATCGGCACCAGGTTGAGATTATTCGCGTCGTGTCACATCGATTTCCTTGAATAACTTCAAAGTGATAGTTATTGTAATATTTACAAAAACTATAGACAGACATATTACTTAGTGTTAGATTAACGCTATCAAGGTCAAACATAGATCTTGGTCCACGGCGTTGGCACGGTTCCGCCATATGAACCGTCGGACTTTAACAAGGAGGTGAAATAACGTGTTGGTGAGTGACTTTGAGTCTGCAAGACAAGTGCTCGAATCAGCGATCAGTTACGTGACAGTGTTCACGGAAGCGGACGAGAAAGCCATGAAGGCGACCTATCGTCAACTGATGCGGTTTGTGCATCCAGATCGAGTCGACGCGGCCCAGCAAAAGCTAGCCGCTGAGCTCGTCACAAAACTTGGCGCGTTCTACCAAGATGCACAGACAGCTGCACGTGTTGGGTCGTTTGGCCGAGTGCCAGCCGACGCAATACTGACGTCCGTCAAGGCGTCGCATGTCGTCATCAGCGAGATGCCGCAGTTCTGCGATATGACAAAGGGCCTTCGGGCCAAGAGTGATATCAAAGGATTGGGCGAGATGGACACATTCATCAAGATCACACGCGCACCGCGTGATAATGATCTGATGGCTCGTGAAGCAGCCGCCCTCACGCACCTGCGTGATTCGGCCGGCAGTGATTTCGTCATGTTCTACCCGGAGCTGGTTGACGGCTTCGGGGTGATGAATGGACGGATGAGGCTGCGTGCCAATGTTGTTGCGTACCTTGACGGTTTCCTAAACCTCGAGGAGTTGCGGCAGCATCGTCCCGACGGTTTGCACCCGCTCGATGCGTCTTGGATCTGGCGCCGACTACTATGGGCGCTCGGTGGTGCACACGAGATTGGTGTCGTGCATGGTGCGATATTGCCGCGGCACGTCATGATCCACCCGCGTATGCACGGTGTCGTGTTGGTCGACTGGTGCTATTCAGCGATCAAGACGGATGATGTGTATCCGCCACTTTCGGCACTGGTTAGTGATCGACGCAGCTGGTATCCGCCAGGTGCGCTCGCAAAGCAACCATTGAGTGAGCGAACGGACCTGATGATGGCCGCACGGGTAATGTGTTACCTGCTCGGCGGCGATCCGACAAGCCTTACGATGACATCGCGCGTACCTGATGCGATGCAACGATACATCATCGACATCGTACGAGGCACATCGACGCACAGTGCATTTCAACTGCTCGCGCAGTTCGATGCACTGCTGCAAACTCTCGGCAAACCCTACTACCCGCGGGTCTACCGCGAACTGGTTCTATAACAACTACCGAAAGGAAGTGTCACCATGGGTGGTGGCAGCTGGAACGTTGGTTCCTACACGGCAAAGGTGAACGCAGCGACTGCGGCTGGGCGGAGTACCTTCGACTACGACGACCAGGTACGAGCTGGCAAGGTGAGCAAGGTCCACGCACTGCTCGATCCGACCGCCACGGCTGGTCCAACCAGTCCGTTCGCAGGGCGCGTCATGCGCGAGGTCTGCGTCACCGACGAGCACCCCGATCCGACGGCGATCTTGATCTGGCTCGACGTCACCGGCAGCAACATCGATGCGGCCAAGGTGGTGCATGGCAAGCTGCCCGCACTGCAGGCGTATTTGCGGGATGGCAAGTTCTGTGCCGATCCGCAGATCAACGTCTCGGCCGTCGGCGACGCCAACTCGGACAGGTACCCGCTGCAATTTGGTCAGTACGAGAGCGACAATCGTCTCGACGACCAGATCGCGGCGCTGATCCTGGAAGGTGGCGGTGGTGGCCAGATGAGCGAGACGTACGAGCTCGGGGCCTACATGGCGGCTCGCCATGTCTATCTGGAGCCGCATGAGCTGTTTGGCAAGAAGGGCTTCGTCTTCTTCATCGGTGACGAAATGCCCTATGACGTGGTCAAGGACGACTACACCAGGGGCCACTACTACGGTGGTGGTCACACGCTCACGTCGCTCACGGGCGACGAGATCGGTGAGCCGATCAGCGCCAAGGCGGTCTTTGCTGAGCTGATGGAGAAGAACCACGTGTTCTTCCTGTTCCAGAAGCAAGGCGCGTATCAGCCTGGCTCGATCGTGCCGGCCTGGGAGCGGCTCATCGGTCGCGAGAACGTCGTCATGCTCGATCAGCCGGAGATGGTGGTCGAGGTGATTGCCGCGCTCATCGCTCGGTTCGAGGGTGAGCTCAGCGAGGACGAGACGGCGCGCGCCATGATCGCCGCGGGTGGCAATCCTGCAGTGGTGACGTCGGCCGTCAAGGCACTGGCCCGCGTGACGTCTTCGGGTGGCAGTGGCACGGTTGCGACGACCTCTGGTCGTCTCGACTTGGGCGGTACTGGCGCTGACCGGCTGTAGCCTGCTCACCTCCTACGGTTCCGTACTCCTCCCAGGCAGCCAGCCTAGGTAGAGGAGTACGGAACCAGCAACAACATTGATTTATTTTTTGATTTTTATGAGCAAAGGAGCATGAGTATGAGTGAGCGATTACACCCACGGGCGACTATCACGACCGACTTGAGCTATGGCGATGCGGGCAAAGGCACGACGACTGAGTGGCTGGCCCGCGAATCAGAGTCGGCCGTCGTCATACGATTTAACGGCGGCGGGCAGGCCGAGCACAATATCGTGACGCCAGATGGCCGCCACCATGTCTTTTCGCAGTTTGGCGCTGGGGCATTTTTACCTGATGTCGCGACACATTTATCTCGGGATATGTGGGTCAATCCTATCAACATGAACTTTGAAGCTGATCATCTCGAAGGGCTTGGTGTACCGGCGGTGTGGGATCGTGTGACGGTCGATGAGGACGCTCGGATCGTGACACCATTTCATCGCGCCGGTAACTGCTTGCGCGAACTCGCCCGCGGTGCGCGTCGGCATGGTAGCACCGGACAGGGCATTAGTGAGGCAGTCATGGATGATATGTTCCGTAGTGATCTGACACTCCGTGCTGCCGATCTGTCGCGGACAGGGCTTGTCGCAAAACTTGAAGAAATGAGGCAATATAAACGAGCACAACTCGCCGCATTCGGACCGCTACTTGATCACGATACGCCTGACTGGGAGGCGCTTAACGACTCGACAGTGTCCGAATGGTACGCAGAGATATATCACGAGTGGCTCACCAAACTTCGTATTGTGCCGCGTGATCATCTTGCTCGACTTGCAGTCCAGTACTCTCACCTCATCTTCGAGCCGGCACAAGGAATTTTACTCGATGAAAAACGTGGCTTTCATCCTCATACGACCTGGAGTAATACCACACCAGATAACGCTCGTCGTCAACTCGAAGATATCAATTTCACGGGTGACGTGAAGACATTTGGTATCGTTCGCGCCTATACGACTCGGCATGGATTTGGTCCGTTTGTGACTGAAGATGCATCGCTCGATGGGCCTCTCCATGAATATTTCAACGGGACCGGGCCATGGCAGGGTAAATTCCGCATCGGACACTTTGACGCGGTCGCACATCGCTACGCGGCTCGTGCCGCCGGTCATCTCGACGGGCTCGTCGTCACGGGAGTCGATCGGTATGATGGTATGCCAGAGTGGCAGTATGCAACACGCTATGAGATGCCTGAAGCGACCGATGCTGAGAGATATTTTGCTGCTGCCAAGGATGGGAGTGCTCAAGACATCATACTTAGCCGATTTGGTGACAAGCAGCACATGACGAGGTTGACGCAATTACTCTTTGAGACGACACCTCGCTATGAAATAGTTCATGATCCATCACGTGATGATATCATCGAAACGATCGAGCGTGAGATGGGTATGCGAGCGGTACTTGTGTCGGTCGGTCCGACTGTCGATGATAAAATCGTTCGCGAACCTGAGATGTTTGACGTAAAGGTTGCCGCATGAACGAATTGGCGTGCATGAAGCTTGAGACCTTTACTATCGCTGATGCGGCTGAACTATTTGTGTTAGTGGATAGAAACCGTGCGAGTCTCCAAAAGTTTTGGTGGGAATCAAAAACCAGATTTCCTGCAGATAGTGAACAGTTCATCAGCGCGGCAATCCATGATGAGCAGTATACTGGTCGGCCAACCAGGGCGATCCGCCTTGGATCAGGCGCGCTCATCGGCGTCGGGTCGGTTCATAGTATCGACTGGGAGCAAAAACGAGGTGCGATTGGCTACTGGATCGACCAAGATCATGGTGGCAATGGCTACGCAACCACGACGGCGAGACTTCTCAGTCAAATCGCATTTTCCACGCTTGGCTTACGAGTGGTGACAATTGGCTGTCGCGAGGACAATATGGCGTCGCGATCAGTCGCTGAAAAGGCCGGTTTCACGTTGGTTAGTATCGATCACCAGCCGACGTGGCAAGAAGGAGTGAAGTCTACAAGGACGGCTCACTATGAGCTGGTTAATCAAAACTTCTCGTCAGGCTCTCGAGCTTCTTGGAATTAAATTCGTAGAGGCGGGCGGGGCGGTGGGCGCCTTCGCGCCACATTTTGTCGGTTTCGCGGATGAGATTGAGGCTGAGGAATTTTTTGCGGAAGTTGCGTTTGTCGAGCTCGCGGCCAAATATGACTTCGTAGGCAGTCTGCAATTGGCTGAGGGTAAATGTACGGGGCAAAAACGCCGAGACGGTGTTGGTATAAGTGAGTTTGGCGATCAGGCGCTCGTGAGCATACCGGATGATGGCGGCGTGGTCGTAGGCGAGTTTGGGTAAGTTACCAACGGGCATAAACGCCGTGTGCGGGCTAGTTTCGCGAATCTCCACATCGCGACCGCAGCCCATGTACGTGACCGATACCGCATGGCCGCGTGGGTCGCGGTCGACCGTGTCAAAGGTGTAGAGCTGTTCGATGTAGGCGAGGTCTTTCTCGGTATCGACACTGGTTTTTTGTAGGACAATGCGGTGTAGGGCGCTTGTCGTGGTCTCACCGGCAGCATTGTAACCACCCGGCAATGCCCAACTACCTTTAAATGGATCATTTTGTCGGTTGATCAGCAGTACCTCAAGGACATTGCTCTGAATCTGAAAAATGACGGCGTCGACGGTGAGCGTCGGCGGTACGTAGGGAGTGGTGTATTTCATACAGTAAGTCTACTCCTCGATAACCGTTTTGCCAATATATGCCACCGATAAACCGGTGTCGGTCTGGTCGATAGCGGTGACGCTGACATTTGGTGTAGTGTGTGTCAGTATGCCAAGTCTCGTCAGGCCGAGTAGTGCTCCTGCGAGTGCGCGTATCGCAAGCCCATGGCTAAATACCAAGATCGTACCCTCTGCTGTGGGTAGTTGGTCGCAGAGCTCCAGGGTAGCTGCATGCATGCGCTGCTGGACCTCGGCGAGAGATTCCCCGCCAGCGTGTTTGCCGTGCAAGCCTTCTCGCGCAAGCCTTGCAATGACCTCGGGCGTATAGACGTCAGATCGTAGCCTGCCCTCTGCCTCGCCCTGCGACATTTCTTGAAACCGTGGGTCGCAGTGTGGCTCAATGTCGATCTCTGCAGCTGCAAGTGCGATCGTGCAGGTTTGCTGAGTTCGCACGGCGCCGGAGTGCGCGACAATCGCCGGTACGAGTTCGGTACGTTTCAGCCACATGCCAAACATACGCGCTTCGTCTTGACCCTGAGGGGTGAGTGGCACGTGGTTACTCCTGCCTCCTACGATCTCAGCTTGTCGAAGATTGTGTTCGGCTTGCCCATGTCGCACAAACAGTACTCGTGTCATAGTACTACTATATCGCCCCTGGGGTCGTGAACGCGACAGGGAGGTTCCGTTTGTGCCATGTTCGGTCGTAGAGCTGCTCAATTTTTGCGGCGATGGCGGGGTCGACGGCCTTGCCTTCGAGGTAGTCATCGATCTGGTCGTAGGTGAGGTCAAGTTCACTTTCGTCTGCCTGGCCGGGGCGATCATCGAGGAGGTCGGCCGTCGGTACTTTTGTGATGAATAGCGCAGGAGCTCCCAGTGCCTGCACTATTTGGCGACCTTGTCGTTTGGTGAGGCCAGCGAGTGGTACGACATCGGCGCCACCGTCACCGTATTTGGTGAAAAATCCTGTGACGGCTTCAGCGGCATGGTCGGTGCCGACGACGAGCAGATCATACCGCCTGGCGATAGCGTAGTGCGCGATCATACGCAGGCGTGCTTTGACATTACCGCGGTGAAAATCAGCCAATGGTTCACCTTCGGCGCTGGCAAATGTGTGGGTGTAGGCATCGGTCGCAGGCTTTATATCGTGATCGTGGATGACATCCGGCGCAATCACGCGGCAGGCCAGCTCGGCGTCAGCACGGTCAGCCTGCTGACCGTAGGGAAGTAATAAAGCGTGAAATTCAGCTTCTGCGCCCGCTTTTCGTCGGAGTTCAACGGCACGCTGTGCGATAAGTGCGGCGAGCAGTGAATCTTGACCGCCCGATATGCCTAATACGAATCCTCGTAATCCGGAATAAGCGAGGTATGCGGCCAGAAACCGTGTGCGCGCTTCAAATTCTCGTCTCGGATCTATCTCAGGCTTGACGCCTAATTCAGCGATGATACGCGATTGTCGCTCTGTCATACGAATATTCCTTTCTCGAGTAAAATTGTAATTCTCTACAGACGAGTATAGAGAGAAATATACTTAGCGTCAATAGTACACAAAGTGTGTCGTGGTGATATCGTATAATTAATGCCATATGACACACCGCAATTCTCAAGCGTTCGAGGTGCCGGATCACCCGATCTTTACTGATACGCACTGCCATATTCATGAAGAAAACTACGCTGAGCGTGAGGCAGCCTATACGAGGGCGCGAGCGGCGGGGGTCGAGCGCATGATCGTCGTGGGGACGGACGAGAAAAGCTCGCGTGAGGCGGTAGCGTTTGCGGAAAGTCATGACTATGCGTGGGCCTCTATCGGTATCCACCCGCATGAGGCGATAACTAACAGGGGTGACATAGAAAAGTTGCGTCATATGATGTCCGCCATATCAGTTTATTCACCTAAAAGTGACCGGAAAATCGAAAAAAACGATTTTCCTATTGCGGGAAGCAAAGTCACTTTTAGTAAACAAACTGATGTGGCGGCTGGCGATTTTCGATCGTCCAACGTCCAACGTCTATCGTCAAAAATCGTCGCTATCGGCGAAATTGGCCTCGACTATTACTACAACCACTCTCCGCGGGAGGTGCAGATAGCAGTGCTCGAAGCGCAGTTGCAGCTGTCATGCGACCACGATCTCCCCGTCATCTTCCATGTGCGCGAGGCATTTGCTGATTTTTGGCCGATTTTCGATAATTTTAGAGGTCTCAGGGGTGTCGTGCATAGCTATACCGACAATGTGTCAAATATGGAGCAGGCGCTGTCACGCGGCCTCCTGATAGGTGTCAACGGTATCGCAACTTTCGCGAAGGATCGTCAAGACATCTATCGGGCTATTCCTTACGAAAAAATGTTGCTCGAAACAGATGCACCCTACTTGACGCCAGTCCCGCATCGTGGTACAGTCAATGAGCCAGCACTATTGACGCACGTCGCCACACATATTGCGAATCTCCAGTCTATCAATCTCCAGGAGCTCTCGCGCGCGACAGAAGCGAGTGCCATGCATCTATTCAACATATAAAACACCACCAAAACCCACTAACTATTATATTTCGTGGAGAGATTGACAGTGGCTCTACCAACCGTTTCCGACACCTACGCTATTCCGGCTTTTCCTCAGCCGAAGTATGACCGTGCCCCCCTATCACCAGCAGACAGATCTGCTTTCGCCGAGATGGCTGGCAATTTTTATACTACTAGTGCAGAAGATCCATTTGACCCTATTGAGGCCGCTCGCCGTAGCGTCGATGAAGCGTTGGGGACAAGTGAGGCTGCGCCATTGCTTGCCGAGCGTGACGCTGACCGCCGGACAATCGATCTCGCCGCGCCTGTCGAAGCATTTGACCCGACATTTATCGATACGATGGCCGAAAAAGCTGCCAATCAGGCACGTCCATCCGCTGAGGTACTTCAGCAAAGTGATCTGCAGGCACGCCGTTACATCGTCGATGCGACAGCCTTGCTCGAACGGTGCCAAGGATTCCACCTCAAGTCAGTCAACGAGAGGCCGACATCATGAAGGCGTGGAAGAAACTGACCTCGCTCATTACGGGCACGCAAGACCCGCACTATGTCCCCAAAAACCTGACAAAGCGCCAACTCATCGAGATCGAAAGCGAACAGGGCAAGATGATATTTGGTCCAGTGACGCGGGGGCATCGCCGCGAATTTTTCCGACTCGATGACCACACATGGGTCTGGTATGAGGAATGGAACGATGAAAATGGCAAGAAACGGTCGCGTACTACTCGCTACGAGCTCCACACCAATGGCGTCCTCAAGATTCAAGACAACGGTGCCTACTCGTTTATCGAGGGTGAAGAGCTGCACAACCTCGCGCATGCAGTACAGACCTACTACGAACGCGTCATGCGCAATGTCTATCATCGTGATCCAGCCAGCGGTCATCTACTGACTGCCCAACCTGCTACAATATAAGTGATGGGTGAGCGTGAGATATATCTAGACTGTGCCGCTGCAACCCCGTGCGATCCACGGGTTTTTGCGGTCATGGAGCCGTATTTTACGTCACAGTTTTATAATCCGTCAGCAAGTTATATAGCGGCGCGACGTGTTCGAGAGGATGTCGAGGCGGCACGGCAGCGGCTGGCGATGGCGATCGGGGCAAAACCGTCAGAGATCATCATGACGAGTGGCTCGACCGAATCGATCAATCTCGCTATTCATGGGGTGATGGATCGCAATGAGGGTCGTGTGGTAGTGAGTCGTGTCGAGCATATGGCGGTGGTGCAGTCAGCCTCAAGTTATGATCCATTGTGGATTGAGGCAGATGCACGCGGCTATATATCATCTCGCGCAGTGCAAGCGGCGCTGACTTCTGAGACGTCGCTTGTCAGTGTCGGGTATATCAACAACGAGCTTGGGACGGTGCAGCCGCTCCGCGATATTGCACGAGTTGTCGAGGCAGAGCGTAGTCGGCGGCGAGCAGCTGGCGAGACACGGCCACTCTGGCTCCATACCGATGCATCGCAGGCGCCAGGCATGCTCGATCTGTCGGTTGCGCGGCTTGGTATCGATATGATGACACTTGGCTCAGGCAAATGCTATGGCCCCAAAGGTGTCGGCCTACTCTGGGTGTGTGGCGGTATCGAACTGCTCCCGCGTATCGATGGTGGCGGGCAAGAGCGCGGTCTGCGGGGCGGCACAGAGAATGTCGCTGGTATCGTCGGCTTTGCTGAAGCGCTTACACGGGCATGTGATATGCGCAAGACCGAATCGCATCGCATCGCGCAGCTACGTGATCGTTTGCAGCGGCAACTATGTCAGGCGATCCCCGATCTGGTTGTCAATGGGCATACCAAACAGCGTGCGCCACATATACTGCACGTCTCACTCGCGGGGCTTGACGGCGAACGAGCAGTCTATGCGCTTGATGACAGGGGTATACGTGTGGCGACGGGCTCGGCCTGTGCCGCCAACCGCGGTACGCGTTCGCATGTACTGACGGCGGTTGGTATGAGTGACGAACTGGCCGATGGGAGCCTGCGGCTCAGCCTTGGGCGTATGACGACCGAGGAAGATATTGAAACAGCTACAGCGCAGATTGCCGAAGTGCTTACGCGGGAGCGGGGGCGATGATACGGATATTAGGAGTAATCGTTGCACTTAGTGTAGGTTTTACAGTATTTGTGTTGCCAGGATACCTAGGCCCCGATGACCTCGCGCAGTGCGACAAGCCCGGTCCTGGTACTTGTGCAGCAGCTGATGCAATCGTTGCCATCAGTGGTGGCGATACAACGGCACGCACCGACGAAGCGATCCGGCTTTACAAAGATGGCTGGGGTAAACGCCTGATATTTTCTGGGGCAGCTGCTGACAAAACTGGCCTCAGCAATGCGCTCGCCATGAAAAAATACGCAGTGGGTCTTGGTGTCTCCGACGCCGATATCTCGATCGAAGAATTTTCGCAGACGACGGCTGAAAATGCAGTGAACACGGGGCTTTTTATAGAGAAAAACAATCTCAAAAAAATCATTCTTGTGACCAGTGCCTATCATCAGCGGCGGGCAAGTCTGGAATTTGCCGCGCGTCTAGGTGACAAGGTGACGATCATGAATCATCCTGTGGCGCACGATCGGCAGTGGACTGATCGTTGGTGGCTGACGCTGACTGGCTGGTGGCTCGCCTATGGTGAGTTATTCAAGATACTTATATTATCACTGACACTTGGGACGATGTCGTGACGCGCGTCTATGTCGGGATGAGCGGCGGGGTGGACTCGAGCGTGGCGGCTGCATTGTTGGTCGATCAGGGCTACGAGGTCACGGGCGTCTATATGAAAAACTGGACTGAGGATCTGCCAGGCATGCGCTGTCCGTGGGCTGATGACCTCTCCGATGCCAAACGAGTGGCGGTACGTCTCGGTATACCGTTTAAAATGTATGATTTTCAGACTGAGTACAAGCAACGAGTTGTGGACTATATGATCGCTGAGTACGAGGCCGGACGTACGCCAAACCCCGACATCATGTGCAATCAAGAAGTGAAATTCAAGCTTTTTCTCGAGACGGCACTCGCTGATGGTGCGGAGATGATCGCGACGGGGCATTATGCGGCGCGCCGTGGCGCGCAGATGGAAGGTGGCAGTAAGAAGAAGGAAGAACAAAAGCATACTCTTCCTTCTTCCTTCTTCCATCATCCTTCTCTGTATCGTCCCAAAGATGCAGCCAAAGACCAAACCTACTTCCTCTATCGGATAAGTGCCGAGGCGCTTGGTAAGACGCTATTTCCGCTTGGGACGCTGACAAAGACAGAGGTGCGTGCCATCGCAGAGCAGCGTGGCCTCGTGACAGCGCACAAAAAAGATAGTCAGGGGATTTGTTTTGTCGGATCAGTTGGCATCAAAGAATTTTTAAGCCAATACGTACACACCGAACCTGGCGAGATCGTCGACAAAGACTCCGGTATCGTGATCGGCCATCATGACGGCGCGATCTATTACACGATCGGTCAGCGGCACGGTCTTGATGTCGGTGGTGGCTTGCCCTACTATGTTGTTGCAAAAGATATGGTGGCGAATCGCGTGATCGTGAGCCGTGATCTCAATGACAGCGCAATGTGGCGCCGTGAAGTACCACTTCATGACCTCCATTGGATCAACGATGCACCCGTAGACGGTGAGCCGCTCTTGGCACGTCTCCGTCACCGCGGCCACCTCCTCCCCGCCACCCTTGAGCACCAATCTCAGGGTGCGACCCTGAGATTACAGGAGGCGGAGCGGGCGGCGACGGCGGGACAATCGGCGGTGCTCTATAGAGACGATGAAGTTCTTGGCGGCGGTATCATACAGTAGTTATCCAAAAAGCACTGCGTAAACGCGGTGCTTTTTGGTAGTAGTAAATATCTGTTCTACGATCGTGCGAACAGCCGATTCCTGACTAATATACCTGCTGCGACGAGTGTGCCGATTGCGCCACTAATTGCTGCTATGAAACTTGACCCTGTGTTAGCAAGATTGCCTGATGTTGTCGTTGGGGCTGTCGATGCGCCAAGGACGAAGACTGGGTCAACGATGGTGCTGTTGGATGTACCGTCAGCGTCGTTGGCTGTACCATCGGCAACTGAGAAGCTGATGATGGTATGGATGGCACCGCTCACCGTTTGCTCGTCGAACGTGACGGCCGAGGTAATGTCTTTGAGGCTACCGTCAGATTGGGTCTTCATGATCTGTAAGGCTGAGCTTGAGTATTGTTTGCCGAGATCGATGCGCACTGTTGCTGAGCCTCCCGCAGTAGGACAACTCGAGGTAAAGGTAAACGATGTCAGGAGCTTGGTGCTGTCAATCGTACTGGGTGTTGATGTCGTTGCGCCTGAGGTGCTGATTGAGTTACAGCTGCCCGTCAAACTAACGGTTGTGGTCACGCCATCCTTGCTGGTAACATCAAACGATGTAGTTGGAGCGGGAGGAGGAGTGCTACTATTATCCACCGTCACCGTCACCGATGCTGTCCCGATATTCCCAGCGGCATCGTACGCCTTTGCGTTGAGGGTATAGCTACCATTTGTGAGGCTTGTCGTATTCCATGTGTAACTGTAAGGACTTGTCGTGTCTTCACCGAGGAGTGTTGTGCCCTGGTAGAACTCAACTTTTGTGACAGTCCCTGAGTTGTCTGATGCGGTTGCTGCAAGGTTGACAGAACTTCCGCTCACTGTCTGCGCATTTGTCGGTGCAGTGAATGAGACAACAGGAAGTGTTGTGTCGGCAGGAGCGGCGGCGTTTACGGTCACCGTAACATTACCACTTATCCCGATATTCCCAGCGGCGTCATATGCCTTTGCCGACAACGTGTAGCTGCCATCTGCAACTGCGCCGAGGTTCCATGTGTAACTGTAAGGACTTGTCGTGTCTTCACCGAGGAGTGTTGTGCCTTGGTAGAACTCGACTTTTGTGACACCGACATTGTCGCTTGCGGTTGCCGTAAGCATACTGCTACCGCTAATTGTGGCATTGTTTGCCGGCGCTGTCAGTGAGACTGTCGGGAGGGTGGTATCGGCGACACTATTATCCACCGTCACCGTCACCGATGCTGTCCCGATATTCCCAGCGGCATCGTACGCCTTTGCGTTGAGGGTATAGCTACCATTTGTGAGGCTTGTCGTATTCCATGTGTAACTGTAAGGACTTGTCGTGTCTTCACCGAGGAGTGTTGTGCCCTGGTAGAACTCAACTTTTGTGACAGTCCCTGAGTTGTCTGATGCGGTTGCTGCAAGGTTGACAGAACTTCCGCTCACTGTCTGCGCATTTGTCGGTGCAGTGAATGAGACAACAGGAAGTGTTGTGTCGGCAGGAGCGGCGATAGTGAAGCTGTCGGTCAGTGACCCACCGCACGCATTTACGAATGTGCCGACAAGCGTTGTGTCGGTGACATCGAATTTGACAAAGCCGCAGTCACCGCTACCACTCGCCGTTTTAGCCATAAAATTGTAGTCGCCATCACCGGTGTTGACGTTTGAAGGCTTGTGTCCGCCCGTACCGATAACGAGCTCAACGGGGCCGCTTCCTTTGACGTATGGATCTCCACCTGCCCCAGTGTGCGACAGTACGCAGTTTGAGTTGTATGAATCGTGCGTAATGACTGTACAGCTACCGTTGATATTGAATTGCTTACTGCGCTGGTAATCGTGTTCATGACCATTCAATATCAGATCGACGTTTTTCGCTGCAAACATATTGAAAAGGTCGTGAAACTGCTGAGCATATGGGCTGTATATCGCACCAGTCATGTCTGAGCCATGTGCGCTTCCCGCATTGACATAAGGGACGTGGTAGGTGACAACTATCCACTGGTTGTTTGCCTTGGCTGCGTCAATCGCGTCAGAGACCCAGTTATAGAGGGTGCCATTTTTCGTGTAATTGTGCACCCCGCCGGATTGGTAGGTCAAGCCAGGATTTATATTGATGACGCGGAGTGAGGGAGATACGGAAGGATAATCATAGTAATAGTCTTTGGCGTAGTTGTTACTACTACTTCCATAGTATGTCGTACTCGCTGCAAATGGATTCGCGCAGGCAGCTCCCGCAACATAATCCTCGATTGCAAACCCAGAGACGGCATCTTGCGCCTCGTGATTACCTGCCGATAGCAGGAGGGGTATATCAACATTACTATTTGTTGATTTCATGTGGTTTGTCGCCCACTGGCACCAACCGTTTGCAGTAGTGACTGAAGGGCTTGGGTCATATGCCAAGTCCCCGAGGGTCTGCATGAAACTGATATTTTTTCCGCCGACAGCTTGTAGGGTCTTCGAACTAGCGTTTGTTCGATCGTCTACGCCATTATCGGACCCATTATCACCAACTGCCGCAAAGCTGAACGACGCACCAGCAGCATTGGCTGATGGTTGATGCTGTAGTATGTAGGTCATGCCTCCAACAAGACCAGTAACCATGAGTATCGCAAGAAGCCGCGATACAAGCGAAGACTTTGATCTCAAAGCCATAGTTGTTTCTCCTAACCTAATTTTTTATTTCTCTCGTTGGCATGATGCCAATTACCTAGTGATTATATGCACAAGCGTCATGTGATGTCAAGAACATTATTGTTTCAATGGTGTTAACGGAGGGAAAGCAAGAGAAGGAGGTCGATTTTTGACAAGTACAGTATATATAATTTTATAGTATCGGCGTATACTTTATATCATAAACGAGGAGGTGTACGATGGGGCTGCTTGATTCATTCAAAGGACTATTTAAAAAATCAAAGGATCTCGAGAAAACGATCGACAATGCACAGGCGCAAGCTGAGATGGTGACCAAGATGATCCCAGGCGAAGCTGATGACAAATTTGTCGCTGCAGCCAATAAACAAGTTGACCAAATGCAGGAAAAACTCGAGTCAGTCCAGCAGAATATCCCTGGTCAAAAATAGATCATCTTTCTCTTATCTGATATACTTGAGACAATGACAGCTCAGGATATTCGCAAAGCGTATTTGGATTTCTTCGCGGCACGTGGTCACGTGGTGATCCCGCGTGCCAAAGTCGTGCCCGACAATGATCCAACGACGCTGTTCACAGGCAGTGGGATGCAGCCGCTTGTGCCATATTTGCTCGGTGAAACTCACCCCTCAGGCACTCGCCTCGTCGATAGTCAGACGTGTTTGCGCGCTCAGGATATCGACGAAGTCGGCGACAATCGTCACACGACATTTTTCGAGATGCTCGGGAACTGGAGTCTGGGTGATTATTTCAAAGCTGAGCAGCTACCGTGGTTTTTTGAATTTCTGGTAGATCAAATCGGGCTCGACCCGACAAAGATATACGTGACGGCATTTATCGGTGATGCACAATTTGATCTGCCAAAGGATGAGGTGAGTGCGCAGCTCTGGCATGATATGTTCAAGGCCAAAGGTGTCGATGCGGGTATTGCTGAGATAGGGAGTGAACAGGCAGGGTATGAGCGTGGTATCAAACCAGGAGAGCGGATATTTTACTATGACGGCAAGAAAAACTGGTGGGCACCCGAGGGTGAACCATCCAAGATGAGTGTCGGGCAGCCTGGCGGACCGGATAGTGAAGTCTTCTATGAGTTTGATTTCGTCGAACATGATACGCGATTTGGCGAGCACTGCCATCCGAACTGTGACTGCGGTCGGTTTATGGAGATCGGTAACTCAGTCTTTATGGAATATATCCGAACAGATAGCGGATTTGAAAAATTACCGAAGCAAAACGTCGATTTTGGTGGTGGGCTTGAGCGTATTTCGGCTGCAGCACTCAATTCACCTGATGTATTCAAAATCAGTATCTTGTGGCCGATCATCGAAAAATTACAATCGCTGAGTGGCAAGACGTATGACAGTCATACCGAGAGTATGCGCGTGATCGCTGATCATCTGCGCGCCGCGACATTTATGGCGGTCGATGGTATCAGCCCGAGCAACAAGGAGCAGGGCTATGTCATGCGACGTCTGTTGCGTCGTGCTATCCGCTATAGCTTCGATCTTGGTATTGAGCAGAATTTCCTCGAGTCAGTTGTGCCGGTCATCGCCGATCTGTATCACAATGATTTTCCGGAAGTCGCCGAGCGCCGCGAGGAAGTCGTCGCGATACTCGTCCGCGAGGAAAAAGCGTTTCGTCAGACACTGCGCAAAGGTCTCCGCGAGCTCGAGCGGGCATTTGCGACGCCCGAATCACCATCATTACAAGAAGGGGCTCGCCCCTTCTCAGGTGCCGCTGCTTCGCAACGCGACAGCCTGCCTTCCCCCGAATCAACGGCTTACGCCGCTGATTCGCCCGCGCTACGCACGGGTGCTGGCGCAATAATCTTTACACTCTATGACACCTATGGCTTCCCGGTAGAACTGTCCGTCGAAGAGTGCTTCACTCGTGGCATTGAGCTGCCCAAGAACTGGCACGAGCAATTTGATGCTAAGATGCGAGAGCAACGTGAGCGTAGTCAGACCGCCCAAAAAGGTGTCTTCAAAGGCGGCCTCGCGGGGCACGATGACATTCACAAAAAGTATCACACGGCGACCCACCTCATGTACAAAGCACTTCGTATGGTGCTGGGTGATCACGTGATCCAGCGCGGGAGCAATATCACTGATGAGCGGCTCAGGTTTGATTTCTCAAATCCTGAAAAAGTCACACCAGAGCAAATTGCCGAGGTCGAGCGTATCGTCAACGAGGTGATAGAGACTGATTATCCGATGACCTGGAAAGAATACCCGACCGAAGAAGCATTTGCGCGCGGTGCACTCGGTGCATTTGGCGACAAATACGGCGCGACGGTCAAAGTCTACCAGGCGGGTCCTGACGACGCACCGTTTAGTCTTGAGATCTGCGGAGGTCCGCACGTCGACCATACTGGCCAGCTCGGCGAGGGCGGCAAGACATTCAAGATCACCAAAGAAGAAGCCAGTTCCGCTGGCATCAGGCGTATCAAGGCTATACTTCAGTAATTATACAAGCGTGCACAGGCCACTTGCATACATATGTAAAGTCTGCTACCATACAGCTAATGTTTCAAATGTGAGATATGAAACAAACACCAGGGACTTATAAAGGGAGAGTTAGAACTATGCGCGCGACGCGTCGTTTTGTGTTTAGAATCCGATTGCCGCTAGAGAAATCGATTGCATCGACAAGTGTAATGGTAATCGCACTATTGACCATATGTGGCTATGAGCTGCTCCGCGTAGTGTCTGTTGCTGCGGCGGCTCCGCAAGACACCTATAGCTGGTCGAGGAACATCGGCAGTGGCGGGTGTAAGGACGCTCCGATGAGGCCGATGGGTCTTACGATCTCAAACAATAAACTCTACATTACTGATTTTGACAGCAATCAACGAGTGTATGTCACCGATGCAAATGGCAATGGCATAACGGCATTTGGAACTCTTGGTACAAGTGACGGCTTATTCTGGCGACCTTTTGGTATCGCACATGATAGTAGCGGTAATATTTACGTTAGCGATAACGATATTGGCCGTATCCAAAAATTCGACAGCAATGGTACATACCTGAGCAAATTCGGCAGTCCCGGCACAGGAAATGGTCAGTTCCAGGGGCCAGTAGGTGTTGCGGTTGATAGTATGAACAATATTTATGTAGCAGATGGTGGCAACAATCGTGTCCAAAAATTCGACAGCAATGGTACATACCTGAGCAAATTCGGCAGTCCCGGCACAGGAAATGGTCAGTTCCAGGGGCCAGTAGGTGTTGCGGTTGATAGTATGAACAATATTTATGTAGCAGATGGTGGCAACAATCGTGTCCAAAAATTCGACAGCAATGGTACATACCTGAGCAAATTCGGTAGCCCTGGCATAGGGGATGGACAGTTCAGTACGCCCGCTGCCATAGCAATAGACGCTACCGGGAATAGTTATGTGACTGACGGAAACAATAACACTATCCAAAAATTTGACAGCAACGGTGTCTTTCTGAGTAAATTTGGTAGCTCAGGCACGGGTGATGGCCAATTTGACAATGCAATGGGAATTGCAATCGATAGTACTGGCAATATCTTCGTTGCAGATTATGGTAACCACCGTATCCAAAAATTTGACAGCAACGGTGTCTACCTCACTCAATTTACCTATGTCGATCCTACTATCACACCAGAGGATCTTTGTTACCCAGCGGGCATAGATCGTGATACTGAGGGCAATATATACACGGCTGACAGGATATGGCACAACATCAAGGTGTACCGACCTGACGGTAGTCTGCTTCGAGTGATTGGTAGTGAAGGTACTGCTGATGGCCAGCTGCAATACCCGACTGGGCTTGCCATTGCGCCATCGGGTAATGTCTATGTGGCGGACACTAGTAATAGCCGTATACAAATATTCGATAAAAATGGCGTCTATGTCGCACAGTTTGGAACCCTTGGCGCAGGCAATGGCCAGTTTAATTCACCGGAAGGTATTGCAATAGACTCTCAGGGTCAAGTCTATGTGACAGATGTCGAGAATAAAAATGTGCAGGTATTTGAATCAGACGGCACCTATATTCGTCAGTTTGGTGCGCCCGGTTCCGGTGACGGACAGTTTCAAGACCCCATAGCTATCGCACTTGATGATAGTGGCAACATCTACGTCAGCGACTATCTCTTGAACCGTATCCAGAAATTTGATAACGCCGGGAATTACCTTACCCAGTGGGGCATGACAGGTACGGGTAATGGCCAATTTAGCCATGCGCGAGGTATCACAGTGGATTCGATGGGGTATATTCTGGTCGTTGATTCGACAGTCGATGGCGAGTGCCCAGGGTGCGAAGTAGTTCGTGTCCAGAAATTTACTGCCGATGGCACATATGTCACCCAGTTTGGGCAGTATGGCTTGGCCCAAAACCAACTCCTGCCTGCATGGGGCGTCGTGACTGATGATAACGGCTATGTGTACGTCGCGGATCAAGAAAGTGCATTTCTTGGGAAAGCCTCTGTAACCTATCGTGAATCTATCAAAATTTCTGTATGGAGTTCGCCCGTACCGGTAGGCGCACCACGAGATGTCGTGACTACACCCACAGACACGACACTAAAAGTCTCTTGGCGTCCTCCTGTCGTCACAGGCTCTACTCCGTTTACGTACTCCGTCCAATACAGGATCTTAGGTGGTTCAGCATGGACTACTGCTGCCGAGAGTCTATCGAGCGGCGTGCTAGCGTATACGATCAATGGCCTGAGTGGTGCAACTCACTACGAGGTAAGGGTTGTTGCTGGTAATGTGCTAGGGCAGAGCGCGGGTATGACTGCTGGTGCTACAACCAGTTCCTCAAAGCTTGCAAATACCGGTATGGATGCGCCGCTGATTATGGGCGTTGGTCTTGTTGGCATGATACTTGGCGCGAGGTACGTAGTCCGCTATTATCGAGCGCGCAGTTAACTGTCGAACGCCTATATAATAGGACGTGGCTATATCTGAGAGGGTAGCGGGATGTTGAAAGAACCATCAAGGAAGGGCTAGCCTAATGGCGTCAGCCTCATTAAACTTTAGTGTAGAGCTTCTGCAAGCTGTTCGATAACCTGTCGTGCGAGTGACAGGTCTGGTACTACTCGGTGGTATGTTGTGGTTGGTTCTGATTCGCCCAAGAGCTGTCCGGGCTCCATCACTGAATTATACTGTCCATCATAGACAAAGCGGCCAGTTGGATCTGGATGGAATAAAAGCTCATTTTGGAAAGTTGGCGGACAATTGTGCGTGAGAGCATGATTATCCCACCGTGACATAGTAACGCTGTATTCGTTCGCAACAGCATAAGGGTATGTATCATATGGTCTTGGTTCTGATTGTCTTTGTATACGACTCGCAAATTTCAATGTCATCGACGTTTGAGGTGAGACGGGGATGGCGCGGCTTCGTGAGACTGTCGCGCATTCGTATTGCGACTCCATCTCATCAAGTATTTTTTCTAATTCGTTGACCGACGCATCATAAATTGGAGTAGGGATACCGATTTGTTTCCATAATTCATCTACACCCTTACCCTTGTAAAGGGGATCATTTGCGATGACCTTGTCTTGCTGTAAATATAGAGCAAGGAGTAATGTAGGTGATTTTGCAATAATATGCACTTGTCCCGTAGTCCAATGGAGGACGGCAGATCGTATATCAGGGGCAACTGATGGATGAAGGATAACCGTATAATCAATTCCGACAAAATCACCAAAATGAGTAGGCCTCTCAAGCGTTGCGACATATGCCTCGACGATAGAAGCGTATAGAGGTTGCTCAGAAGGTCTTAGCCCGGCAACAGAAAGTTTAATCGGGGCTTCGCGTAGTAATTTTGGAGCATCTTCGTTGATGGCAGTCTCGAAACCGATCATAACTTCGCGAAGATTTTTACGGTCAATTTCAGAGAGAGAGTACTCAATCATAAAAAGACTATAAAATATTATATATAAAATAGCAAGTTGATCATAGATAAAAGATTGTTATATAATCGTGATAATGCTTTTAGATAAAATAAAGGGTAAATTGCCCAGACGATCTGATGATGCCGATTCAATAATCGTGGGGCTCGATATTGGGACTGAGTTTGTCAAAGTCTTGAT
>CAYWYG010000005.1:0-38127 GCA_964462335.1 uncultured Candidatus Saccharibacteria bacterium
CACCACGAAAAATGCCTGTCCTTGTGACGGGCATTTTTCGTGGTATTAGATATATATGCCTCTAACTCTCGACCTCTTCAAAAATAAAAAATAGTCGAGATCCAGCCTCTCCCAACTCGCTGAACGCGAAGTTGGGAGTTAGAGCCTCTTAATAGGAACCATCTTAGTATCCAAAGTATTCCTCTACGAAAAGCACAGCGATGTATCGACTTTGGCACTTCAGGAAGCGCCGGCGGATTTTAGCATGAACGAGGCATATGGCTGAAAGCGCTCGATCTAGACTGAATTCAGCGCAGTATGAGATTTTCTCCGCAAATATTGCTTGATTTTTTCATATAACGTAACATGAGTGTCATGGCAAAGCCAATTATATCGGTCAAAAAACTCACCAAATCGTACGGCGGCAAACGGGTCGTCGATGGTATCAGTTTTGAGGTGCAACGAGGTGAGATATTTGGCATACTTGGTCCCAATGGCGCAGGCAAGACCACGACGCTTGAGATGATGGAGGCACTGCGTCCGATCGACAGCGGTACAGTGACGATCGACGGTCTAAAGGTCTACGAAGGATCGTATGAAGTCAAAGAAATCATCGGTGTACAGCTGCAGGCGACATCGTTTTTTGATAATTTGACGCTTCGCGAACAGCTCAAGATGTTTGACAGTCTCTACGGCACGACAGCCGATCCGGACAAACTGCTCGCCGATGTCAAGCTCACTGACAAAGCCAAAAGTTACGTCGAAAATCTCTCTGGCGGTCAAAAACAACGGTTTAGCATCACCACCGCGCTCGTCAATAGTCCAAAAGTGCTGTTTCTCGACGAACCGACGACTGGCCTCGATCCCCAAGCGCGTCGCAATCTATGGGAGTTGATCCAAGAGATACGTGATCGAGGTATCACGATCGTGCTGACGACGCATTATATGGATGAGGCAGAGCTGCTGTGTGATCGCCTCGCGATCATGGACGACGGCAAGATCGTGGTGATCGATACGCCAAAAAACCTCATCAAATCCCTGATCAAGCGTGGTTTTAAAAAGCCGCAGCACGTCGAACAGGCAAATCTCGAAGATGTGTTTATCGATCTAACAGGAAAGGATATACGCGAATGAAACGATATATCATGGCGGTCTGGGGTATCGTACGAGCTTACCAGAAGCGCTTCATACGCGATAAAACGGCGCTGTTTTTCACGTTCGCGTTTCCGCTCATCTTTCTCTTTGCATTTGGCTCGATATTTAGCGGGGGTGATATCAACCTCAAAATCGCCATCATCAACAACGCGAAGAGCGACTTTGCGACACGGTTTATTGAACAGGTATCGAAAAGTGACGTTCTCAACGTCACATCCGGCATCACTGACGTGGCACAAGCCAAACAAAAGATGAGCCGCGGCGAGATCGACAGTTTTATCGAGCTGCCGGCAAATTTCGGCGAGCCCAACGAGCAACGGATACCAGCAGGGGTGATGAACGTCTATTACCAAAAAGGCGCAGAGCAATCAGGGCGCACCGTCGCTGCGATCATGCAGCAAGTGCTCGACGGGATCAACAAACAGCTTGGTCGTCCCGACGCGACGCTGACCGTCGCCGAGAAGTCGACGGACTCGCAGGGTTTGACATCGTTTGACTATACATTTTCAGGGCTGCTCGGCTTTGCGATCATGAGCATGGGTATCTTTGGCCTGGCCAATGCCATGCCGCAGGAAAAACAGCGTGGCTCGTTTCGTCGTCTGCGCGCGAGTCCGTTTCGTGCCAGCCAACTCATCCTCGCCAACGGCGTCCACTATCTCATCATTACTCTCATGAGCGTGCTGGCGATGGTGATTGCGAGTTTGACGATATTTCACTTCAATATGCGCGGTAACTGGATCACTTTCGCTATCTTTGCGGCATATGCGGCGATCATGATCCTCGGCTTCGGCCTCTTTATCGGTGCTTGGGCGCGCAACGAAAACCAGTCAGCTCCTCTCTCAAATCTCGTCTCATTTCCGATGATGTTTCTATCAGGTGTATTCTTCCCTCGATTTTTGTACCCCGAGTGGCTTCAGGGTGTCACGCAGTTTGTCCCATTGACGCCGGTCGTCGATGGTCTCAGGCGTATCATGACTGAAAATGCCGCGCTGACGCAGCTCGGTCCAGAACTTGCGATCATCGGCGCGTGGACGCTGATCATCTACGTGGCAGCAACGAAATGTTTCCGATGGGATTGATATCCTAGGCGGCGCGCTTGAGTGCCCGCTCAGCGGCTCGCCCTGGAGTGGGTCGAGGTGTCGTGAAATCGACTATTATCAGATTGTCGAGAGCGGTTTCGCCTAGATCACGAGACGGGATAGGATTAATAGGCTTGTCAAATTCTATTCGCGGATATGATGCCTCTGGTACTCCTAGGCTAAAAAACGGTGACAGCGCGAGATTGGTCGCTGCCGCGCCTATCCCTGGTGCAGCATTGGCACGTTTCTTCGCCAAATAAGCTACGTCGGCCTCAAAATCCCCAAAAGCTTGCTCTCTTGTCATGGTTGTTTCATTATACAACTCTGAAACAAAATTGTCAATGTATTCTATAACCCTATCGATATCTCGCAGTGCTACGCTATAATAGTCACTGATGGCGCGTTGGCGGAGCAGTTACGCAGCGGTCTGCAAAACCGCGTAGATGGGTGCAACTCCCATACGTGCCTCCATAATCGACGATAAAAAGGCTCGGATGAGAGCCTTTTGTTGTTTACTCTGTGACGTGTTGCTGAGTAGTTTTGGGTCGCGGGAGTCGCCCGCGTAAGGCGATGAAAGCTGTACCGATAATCATGAGGGCAGATACGATAATGAGGATAATTTCACCCGTCGACAGGTAGTGTGACGCTGTCGCAACAGTCATAGTGTTGCCCTGTGGGATCATCCAAGGTAGGTAGTATGCTTGTACATAGGTCATCACCCCTATGATAGCGACAAGTGCGAGGCTATGAAGTATTGTGAACCGAAATAGTGTGCCTTCTTGGCCGGTTAGCCCAGTCGCACCTGTTGCCACGGCGATACTCTGTGGCGAGATCATTTTTGCAGTCACCCCACCACTTGTATTGGCTGCAACGGTGAGTGTCGGGTCGATACCGAGCACTTTCGCCGTATGCTGCTGGATACCAGAGAAAAGAGCATTAGACGACGTGTCACTGCCAGTCAAAAAGACTCCGAGCCAGCCGAGAAGAGGTGCGATGAGAGGGAACCAGTGCCCTGTTGCGGCGAGTGCTTGGCCAAGTGCTGCCGACATACCTGAAAAGTTCGCTAAGTATGCGAAGCCGACGACAGCAGCGATAGTGAGCAGCGGCTTGGCGAGCTCATGGAGTGTATGATGCGCTGTATCCCAAAAACTGCGCCACGACATACGGAGTAGCACGGCTGTGAGGATGGCGGCAAATAATATTGCCGTACCTGCGGCCGCCAACCATGTAAATGTGTAGATGACTTCTTTGGGGACACCGCCGATGAGTATGGCGTGATCAAGCGCGCCGAATGGTATTTTGATACTGGTTGTATCGAGCAGCGCTTTGATACCCGTGCTCCCCCAGCTACCAACAAAAAGAACCAGCATGATAAATGGTGTCCATGCGCGAACAATGGTGGATGTAGAGTGATGATGTACGTTGCGTGATGCGGTGCTACTCTTGTGGCGTTCAGCTGGAAAACGCCAGACTGTTTTGGGTTGCCAAAACCTGAGTAAAAGCACAAGTGAGCTTATCGACACGATTGCCGAGAGAATATCAGGCAGCATAGGACCAATGAAGGATGCTGTCGCATACATAGTGAGCGCGTATGATCCGCCAGCGACAACAAGAGCGGGCCAGATCTCGCGTGCGCCGCGCCAGCCTGCGATAAGTACAGTGAGCCATAGCGGGATGATCATCGCGATAAATGGGAGCTGGTGTCCTACCATACGGCTGATCAAATTTGGATCAATATTGGTGACTGTGCCGGCGGTGATGACTGCGATGCCGATTCCACCGAAAGCGACGGGTGCGGTGTTTGCAATCAGACAAATACCTGCTGCATATAATGCTTCAAAACCCAAACCAACCAGCATGCCAGCTGTAATTGCCACAGGCGCTCCAAAACCGGCAGATCCCTCGAGGAATGCCCCAAAGCAAAAGGCGATGAGGAGTGCCTGTAAGCGACGGTCAACCGTGATCGATTCGATCGTGTCGCGTACCACGGCAAAACTGCCTGTTCGGACGCTGATGTTGTAGAGAAATACTGCTGTCAGTACGATCCATCCTATTGGGAATAGGCCTTGTAGCGCACCGTAGACAGTTGAGAGTGCTGCAATGTCGACCGGCATACGGAATATGGTTGTTGCTACTGCAGTCGCAAGTACTAGCGTCAATAAACTTGCCACCCATCCTGACAGCAATCGGCTGAGCAGAATGATACACAGGAAGATGATAGGGATTGCAGCAAATATGGCCGATAGGGCGATATTGTACATTGGGTCAGGCGTCTGAAACCACATAGTATGCCTCACTATAGCACCATAAGCACGACAGTGATAGATATATGTGTGCATATCTGTGATCGTAGCATTACGTAACCCTGTTATAATTTATCGTATGCGCGGGTGCTGGAATCGGTAGACAGTGCAGACTTAAAATCTGTTGGCCAAAAGCCGTGCGGGTGAGATCTGCCAGTCGGCAGGTCGCAAGGCAATCTTCACTTGAAAGCTGTGCTTTCAAAGATGAAGTTGCGGGGTCGCGCTTGCGTGACCAAGTCCCGGGAATTGAACCCTGTTATAATTTATCGTATGCGCGGGTGCTGGAATCGGTAGACAGTGCAGACTTAAAATCTGTTGGCCAAAAGCCGTGCGGGTTCAAGTCCCGCCCCGCGCACCATGCACATCCCGACTACCATCAGTGGTAGTATTTTGCTATACTAGTAACATAAGTCTAAACAAGGAATAAAGTATGGATATAGTTCTATGGGTAGTTCTGGGTCTTGTCGTCGTAGCCGTTGGTTTCTTTTGGACGACCTACAATGGGTTGGTGACGCTTAAAGTTCGTGTCGAAGAAGCATGGAGTGATATCACCGTGCAGCTCAAGCGACGCGCTGATCTGATCCCAAACCTCATCGAGACAGTCAAAGGCTATGCGACACACGAAAAAGAAGTCTTTGAGAAAGTAACCGAAGCTCGCACGGCAGTCATGAACGCCACTTCACAAGGTCCTAAAGCGACAGCTGCCGCCGAGAACCAATTTGAAGGCGCGCTCAAGAGCCTCTTTGCCGTCGCCGAGAACTACCCTCAGCTCCGCGCAACCGAGAACTTCCAGCAGCTTCAGGCTGAACTCGTCGATACAGAGGACAAGATCCAAGCATCACGCCGTTTCTACAATGGCGGAGTACGCGATCTCAACACGAAGATTGAGCAGTTTCCAAGTAACCTTATCGCAGGTATGTTTGGTTTTGTGAAGCGAGAGTTTTTCGAAGTTGCTGACCAAGCAGCAGTAGAGCAACCAGTTCAAGTTAAATTCTAGGTAGTCAGATTGACTGTGAGGAGCTCGTCCGATGTATAGTGCGATTGCGAGTAACAAACGCAACACCATCTTTATCATGATGTTTTTCATCGTGCTTGTTGCGGGGCTGGGTTTTGTCGCGTCGTTGTATTACGGTACATGGGTATTTTGGGGGTCAATGGTTGGCGCAGCGGTCTATGCTCTGATACAGTATTTCACCGCAGCCAAACTCGCATTGGCGGTGAACGGAGCTCATGAGATCAAAAAATCTGACAACCCGCGACTATATCGTATCGTCGAGAATCTTGCAATTACAAACGGTATGCCGATGCCAAAAGTGTATATTATTGATGATCCGGCTCCCAATGCATTTGCGACTGGGCGCGATCCTGACAACGCATATGTCGCGGCGACGTCCGGTATCTTAGAGATGATGAGTGATCGGGAGCTTCAGGCAGTGATGGCGCATGAAATGGGCCACGTGAAAAACTACGATATTCGCGTCATGATGATCGTGTTTGGGCTGGTCAGTGCTATCGGCTTTATTGCCGATATGATGCTACGCATGTCGTGGTTTGGCGGCAGCGACAATCGTGATCGCAGCCCGATATTTCTCATCTTGGGGATAGCAGCTGCATTGCTTGCGCCCGTGGTTGCGATGCTCGTACAAGCAGCGATTTCTCGCCAGCGAGAATATCTTGCTGATGCAACAGGTGCTATGACGACACGTGATCCAGAAGGCCTTGCGACCGCACTAGAAAAAATCGGCGATGCAGGCTCGGCACTACATCGACAAAATATGTCGACTGCCCATCTGTTCTTTAGCAATCCTCTCAAGGGCGGAGTTGCCGCAGCGTTTAGTACCCATCCGCCTATCGACGAGCGTGTCGCTCGCTTACGAAGCCTTGGGACGAAGATGTAGCTATGGCAAAAAAGCGTGTACTCACCACTGGCTTGCGCGTGCGTATAATGACCCGAATCAAAAATGTATTACGATGGATCGCACATCCGTTTGTACGGTGGGCGCATCGTATACGCGACCTTATCCTGCGTCGGCCGCATCATAGTTTTCGCCGCACCCGTCGTCGTGATGTACCACAACTAACACCATTGCCAAGTAATATATTTTTTACTTCTGATGTTATCGGACGTATGCGCCGTCATATCAGAACATATATCGTATTTATATTGTCCTATACGATCCTGTTTACGGCGATTGCCGGGATCATCAACCAAGAAAGCTATGCATCATTTAGCGACTCCGTCAAAGGGCTAGGATCCGATATCGTTGATGGGGATATCGGAAAAGTTGGTGAGACATTCACTCTATTTGGTTCTGTCGTAAGCGGTCAGCTAGGCACGGCATTGGGTGAGTCGCAACAGATATTTGTGGGCTTTGTGACACTTCTATTTTGGATGAGTATCGTCTGGTATCTACGGCACATACTGGGTGGTGCGCGTGTCAATGTACGCGATGCGTTGTACAACGCTGGCGCTCCGATTTTACCGACGTTTATGATTGCGCTTGTGGGGCTATTCCAGCTCGTTCCTGGTGCACTTGGCGTGATCATGTATTTTGCTGTGACCGGAACGGGCGTCGTGCAGGGTGGCGTAGAGTCGATGCTGTTTGCTGTGGCGGCGATATTACTCGTCGTACTGTCTCTCTACTGGGTTACTGGGACGATATTTGGCCTCGTGATCGTAACGATTCCGGGCACGTACCCATTTCGTGCACTATCACTTGCGGGCGATGTGGTCGTCGGACGACGTACGAGTTTGTTGCTGAGACTATTGTGGATGGTATTTATCGTATTCTTACTCTGGATATTTGTCCTTGTGCCAGCGATCCTGTTGGCGGATGCGCTGCCATGGAAATGGTTGCCGATAGTCCCCCTAGTGACACAGTTGCTTGCTGGTATGAGTATTGTCTTTGCAGCAAGCTACGTGTATCTATTGTATCGGAGGATGATCGATGCCGCTCCCAAGCAACGATCCCGCAAAACGGTATAGCGAACTCATCGATCTGCTCAATCGCTACAGCTATGAATATCATGTGCTCGATACGCCGTCGGTTGATGATGCAGTGTACGATGGACTCTATGGTGAATTAAAATCTATCGAAGCTGGCCATCCTGAACTTGTGCGATCCGATAGTCCGTCACAGCGTGTGGGCAATGAGCTTCTCGGCGGGTTTAAGAAAATCCAGCACAGTTCGCGTATGCTCAGCCTCAATGATGTATTTGATCGTAGTGAGGTTGAGGCCTGGGTGAAACGGATGGATAAATTACTGCCGGGCACGCGCCATGAGTTTTTTGCCGATATCAAGATGGACGGTTTGGCCTGTGCGCTGATCTATGAGGACGGGCTGCTCGTACAAGGTATCACGCGCGGTGATAGTTTTGTCGGCGAAGATATCACTACCAACGTCCGCACTATTCGCAACATTCCACTCCACCTCCAGCTTTTTCAAGGACGGACCTTGAAAAAGGATGAAATATTGTATGATATGTTTTTAGCAGGACGCACTGAAATCCGCGGTGAAATTGTCATGTTAAAGGACGATTTCACTCGGCTCAATGAGCGCCAACGCGCCAAAGGCAAGCCCGAGTTTGCCAATCCGCGTAATCTCGCGGCAGGTACGATGCGCCAGCTTGACCCAGCACTCGTCGCCGCTCGTCCGTTGACATTTGTCGCCTACGACCTGCTACGGGATGATCCGCGCGATGTCTCGACCAACATGTTTGCCTATGAAGCTATCTCGGCGCTGGGTATTCGGCGTAACATGCAAGCCAGTGTCTTTGATGATCTCGACGGCGTCATGCATTTTGTCGATGAGTGGGAACAGAAGCGACATGAATTACCGTTCAACACTGACGGACTCGTCATCAAAGTAAACGATCGCGCACAGTTCGCTGAGCTTGGCGTCGTCGGCAAGCAGCCACGTGGTGCAGTCGCCTACAAATACGCTGCTGAGCAGGCGACGACTGTCGTGAAAGACATCGTGATATCGATCGGTCGGACGGGTGCGGCGACACCGGTTGCTGTGTTTGACCCTGTGCACGTCGCGGGCACGACCGTGCAACATGCGAGTCTGCATAATGCTGACGAGATCGCGCGTCTCGATGTGCGCCGTGGTGATACGGTCGTCATCTTCAAAGCGGGCGATATCATCCCACAGGTCGAGTCAGTTATCAGGGAGCTACGACCTGAACGTACCGTGCCGATCGACTACCAAGCCGAGCTGGCGCGACAGTATCCGGAGCTCAAATTTGAACGGCCTGAGGGTGAAGTGGTCTACCGTGTCCGTGGTCTGACCGGTCCGATTATCCTCAAGCGTGCGCTCCAACATTTTGCGAGCAAAGGTGCGCTCGATATCGATACGCTGGGCGAGAAAAATGTCGAAGCGCTTGTCGACGCAGGGCTAGTGAATGATCTCGCCGATATCTACACGCTGACGAAAGAGCAACTGCTTACGCTTGATCGTTTCGCTGATATCTCGGCGCAAAAACTCATCGATGCGATTGCTGAGAAAAAGTCGCCGCCGCTCGAGCGCTTCGTCTATGGTCTCGGTATCCGTCATGTCGGTGTGCAAACAGCCATCGACCTCGTCGCAAAATTGCACGAAAACAAATCTGTTAAAGGATCTTCCTTTAACAGAGGAGATTTTTTGCAATTTTTGCGAGAGGCAACGATTGATGAGCTGAAATCGGTCGAGGGAGTCGGTGAAGTTGTCGCGGAATCAATCCTGGGTTGGTGTGCCGATGAAGACAATCAGAAATTACTGATGAAGATGAAATCACTAGGGGTAGAACCGCACTATGAGGCGAAATCAGGCAAACTGGCTGGGCAAAGTTTTGTCATCACTGGTACGCTCGAAAGTATGGGGCGTGACGAGGCGGCAGACCGCATCCGTGCACTTGGCGGAACATTCCAGAGCAGCGTCGGCAAAGACACGACCTACCTTGTCGCTGGTGCCAACGTCGGCGCGAGCAAGCTCAAAAAAGCTGAAAAACTAGGAACAAAGATTATAGGGGAGCAAGAACTACTGAATCTTTTATGAATATCCTAAAATATTTTCTGAATATACCATGGAGTTGTCTAATGATGTGTGCTGGTCTTGTGTCTTTGCCGCGTAAGATAGAGTTACGCTCAAATGCGCTTATGATATATGTACAAAGTTTTTGGTGGCGTGGCGTAAAACACGGTGTACGTGCAATGACGCTGGGCAACGTGGTATTACTCAGTTCTATGATTGAAAAAAATGATATAGAGCATGAGCTAATACACGTCGAGCAGCATATGAGGAAATCACTCATCCATCCCTTTTTGTCGTTGCTTGAACAATTACGCTATGGTCATGGACTAGAAAATAAGTACGAAAAAGAAGCGTATATCCGAGCAGGCAATAAGTATAAGGAAATATAAATGGTATATGCATATGTCACGATCTAGTAATACTGAGCTACCGTCCGAGCAAGAGCTACTTGATATATTGGCGCTGGAGTCGCCTCGGAGGGCGGTGAAGTTTGATTTTGTTGAGCGCAATATAGGTATGTTTGATGTCTACATGGATGTGGCTGACGATGTGTCGTGGGTACGTAGTTACCGTGATATGTCGATGGGTGAATTTGTCGCGCAGCGTGATGCGACGACGGAGGAGCTGGTGTATAAAGTTCTACATGGCCAATTATCTCGTTCGCAGCTCGATAGGTTATATCGCAATCTTTGTACTGGTCGTATAACAAGCGGTGTGCGCGGCGCACGCAGGGCAGACGCGGCGTTTGTGTTTGGCTCGCCGAGTGATGCGCGGGTGAAATTAGCAATTGAATGTTACTTCCGCAATGCCACGAAAAAAATAATCCTGAGCGGTAAAGGTCCGCATTATCGCGACCACGATGAGACGGAGGCTGATCGTATGAAGCGCGTTGCGATGGCGGCTGGCGTGCCCGAGCAGGCCATCATCATCGAAAATGAGTCGGTGACATTACCCGACAATGTGAAGCGAACACTCGATATGTTTGATCGGATAAATTGGCATCCGCGCGATCTCATCGTTATCGCGACAACGGTGATCATGGCGCGAGCGTACATGGAATGGTATAAATTTAGCCCGTGGGATATCGAGATCCACATGATGAGTCCGAAGCCGACCGATCCTGATATGACCGAAGATGGCTGGTTTCGTACCGAACGAGGAGCCCGTATCGTGCTCAACGAATATGCGAAGATCATCGGCGAGCACAAGATGGATCTACTGCAGAAGGATACATATGCCTGAGCGCGACCAGATATCCCCACGGCCAGATATACCCCTCGGACGGTACCGACATTATAAAGGTGGGGAATATGAAGTGATCGCGCTGGCGTGCGACGAGGCGACGCATGAATGGTTAGTGGTCTATCGGGCACTGTATGATACTGGCGACATGCCGGATACGTGGTGTCGAATAGTCGATGACTTCCTCGGATGTGTTATTGTCGATGGAAAATCAGTTCCGCGCTTCGAGAAAAAATAAGTTGATCGATACGGAACAAATACAATTTTTTTTCTGAGTAATAGGCTTGTTACGCCCCGTTGACCAAACTCAGCTGGTAGCTGACTTCTTCGGGTTGTGGCAGGTTGCCAGACCACATCATGGGTATGGTATCGTCGTCCATGACAATAAGTACGCTAGGAAATTGTGAGAGCGCGTAAAATTCCTTGACCGCGAGTCCATCTCCCCGAGAAGGGTCGAGATACACAACTTGAGTCTCCCCAGGAGTGAGTGTGTCGACGCGCGTGCCAAAGTCGATAAGTATTTTTTCCGTTTGTGATGTACCGTCACCAAAGATGTAGATAGCAGCTCCTTCGCGGTCGGGTATGTGAGTGAATTCTAGTGCCATGTAAGACAGTATAACCCGCTACATCACAAAATAAAACCTACGCGCAATGGTCTGGTTTTCTGATATCATAAGGGCTATGAAATCTTCGTCTAAGCGATTGTATTGTTTTCTGCTGCCTGTGATGGTTGTACGTACTGCCGCGAGCGCAGACAACAAAACACCCCTGATTACTCGGGGGTGTTGTCGTTCGACAGCTAGTAATTACCAGCTGCGTTGGCGGTCGCCACCGAAGTCGCGGCGAGGTTTGTCCTCGCGTGGGCGAGCTTCGTTGACGGTGATAGTGCGGCCGTCGAGCTCAGAATTGTTGAGCTTTTCGATCGCTGCGTCAGCTTCCGCGTCGTTTTCGTACTCGACGAAACCGAAACCGCGCGAGCGTCCGCTATCACGGTCAGTCACTACCTTGGCGCTGGCAACAGTACCACAAGCAGCAAAGTGTGCCTGCAGGCTGTCGTCAGTCGTTGCCCAGGCAAGACTTCCTACAAAAAGTTTTTTCACGTATATTTCCTCTTACGTTACTGCTTCAGTCGACCTATCGTAATCGGAAACCCTATACGCTACTTCTGAAACTGCACTAATTTAAGCACATCCTGAGAAAAAAAGCGAGCATAACTATTAAGGGAAGGGCACACCCTTCCTGACCGGATTGCGAATTTACTTCGCAATCCGGCACGCCATCACCTAAAGGCTTCGCTCACGCTCGCTTATATGATGTGGTGCTTGCACTCATTTTTATAAGGTGGCATAATGCTTATTGTTAGCTGATGCGCTACGGGTTTGGCGTTGTCTGATAAAACAAATACCGATATAAAACAAAAAACCCGGGTGGGCGCGCACCAGCTCACGACCATAACACTTCTCGTCGAGAGGTGTTTTTGGTATACTATCTTCCGTACACGGGGCATTAGTTCATTTGGCCTCCCGAGCCTCTACGGCGAGTAGTTTTATCCCGCAGGTAAGCGCTCTAGCCAAATATTCACATGCACGTGTATTTAGTGCTAGAATACGAGTCATATTTACACGGTACACGGGGCATTAGCTCATTTGGCTAGAGCGCTTCCATGGCATGGAAGAGGTGATCGGTTCGAATCCGATATGCTCCACCATTACATCGCTTATGTAGGAGCGTCCGCCAGCCGGCGGAAGATGATCGGTTCTATAAAATCTGTTTCCGTCACGATAAATAGTCGGTTTCGGTAAACCGACTTTTTTCGTATACTGGAGAGTGTATATGCTTAAGTTTATCGTTGAGCGGATATTGCAACACTATGTCACGCGATATCTCAAAAAACACAAACCGACACTTGTCGTTGTCGTCGGTAGTGTCGGCAAGACGAGCACAAAGATGGCGATCGCCACGGTGCTAGGCGAAAAGCTTCGTGTTCGCACCCATGATGGCAATCACAATACACCGCTAAGTGCACCGCTTGCAATGATGGGTGTTGAATATCCAGATGATCCAAAGTCGATACGACAGTGGCGCGCAGTGTTTGCGGCGGCACGTTTACGTATACGCCAACCGAAAGATGCAGATGTGATCGTACAAGAGCTCGCAACCGATCGTCCGGGTGAAATCCCGCAGTTTGCCCGCTATTTGCGTCCGGATATCGCTGTCGTCACGGCTGTTGGACTAGAGCATATGGAATTTTTTAAAAAGCTCGATGCGGTCGCCAAAGAGGAGCTCTCCATCGCAAAAGTGTCCAAGCTGACTATCGTGAATCGCGATGATATCGATCAGCGATACGCAAAGTATGCTGATACACATGCGATCACGACCTATGGAACCAGTGACGCGGCTGAATATAGGATACATATCGAGTTTGGTATACAGCTTGAGGGTGTCACGGGTGATTTTATATCACCAGACTGGGAGCCGTTTACGGTCAATCTCCAAGTAGTTGGCGAGCATAACGTAAAAGCGGTTGCTGCGGCAGGAGCGGTAGGTGCCAAATTGGGCTTGAGTGCTGAACAAATTGCGGTTGGTATGGCGAAGGTAAGGCCTATACCAGGCCGGATGAACCGACTACGTGGGCTTGAGGGTTCGACGATTATTGATGATAGCTACAACTCCAGCCCGATGGCCGTTGCGGCTGCGCTCAAGACACTCTATTCCATTGAGGTTTCACAGCGAATCGCGGTGCTTGGCTCTATGAATGAATTTGGCGAGTTGTCGCCTCGTGCGCATGAAGCGGTAGGGGCTCTTTGCAACCCCGCCAAGCTAGATTGGGTCGTGACGGTAGGTCGTGATGCAGCCAATTATTTGGCACCTGCCGCACAGAAAAAAGGCTGCCAAGTGCGAGCATTTGGCAGTCCGTTTGAAGCGGGAGGGTTTGTCCACTCGGTCATCAAACCCGGTGCTCTTATTCTCGTAAAAGGCTCTCAAAACGGCGTGTTTACGGAGGAGGTGACCAAGATGTTACTCCACGATATCAACGATGAGAATCAGCTTGTGCGACAGGATCCAAAATGGATGGCGATAAAGGAAGCGGCGTTTGATCGTTCCAACGGCTCAAGTGAAGATGTGTAGATACGGTGACGGCGACGTGCGCTTCTTCTCAGGATATGCTACGATAAACATAATTAATTCGTACAAGGAGCGAGAATCACTATGCAGCCAGAACAAACGCCAACCGTAACTCCCCCTACGGTATCGCCGCCAGATAACCAACCGACACCGATTGCGACACCTGACGCCCCGATGAATAGTGGGTTTTTCCCAAAAAAATCATCGAAAAAGAAATTGATCATTGCTGGGGCTGTGGCGGTCGTCTTGCTTGGTGGCGGTGCGGCAGGCGCGATGTGGTGGACGAGCCCTCAAAAAACATTTGACGATATGATGTCGAGCTATGAGCTACCGACTTCAGCACGGGTTAAAGGCACAATGGACATCACGCCGTCTAGCGGCATGCCCGTGACTGTTGGTTTCACGACAAAGTTTGCCGATGGTCGATCCAATAGTGATTTGTCACTCAAGATGGATGCTGGTGCGATGAAACTTGATTTTACTGGTGCCTTCGCAACGGGTGACAACAAGAGTCTATATTTCAAAGTCAATGATATTCGCAAAACAGTCGAGTCACTTGCCGGTAGCAATACATGGATGGTCGAAGAAACGTACGGGGAAATCATCAACAAAGTTGACGGCAAATGGGTCGAAGTAACTGAATCAGACATGAAAGATGCATCAAAAGATTCAGGTACTGACTTCGGATGTGTATCTGACGCATTAGTGAAGATCACGAAAGATACTACATATGTCAAAGATGCCTATGCGATTTACGAAAAAAACAAGTACATGTCACTCAAAGAAACAATTGGTAGTGAGAGTGTCGATGGGCGCGACTCCCACCACTTTATGGTTGCGGTAGACAAGGCCAAGATGGATGCATTTAACAAAGCGATGGAAAAATCAAAGATCGCTGTTGACCTGAAAAAATGCATGACTGCGTCTGACGACACTGCTGCGTTTGATGCTACAGAGTCGACGTCACCAAAGCTGGAAATCTGGGCAGACAAATGGTCGCACAAATTAACAAAGATCGTCATGACACAGGATCAAGAAGGCACGACGGTTAAATTAACAGCCACGTTTGATTATGCGAAGCAAACCGTATCGACACCAAAGGCTGATACACAGTTCAAAGATCTCATGGAATTGATGGGCGGTAGTGGCGGCTCATTTATGCAGACGACAGATGATGCTTCCGGCATCGATCTTACCCAAATCTAACAACGCGTTAGTGGACTATACGATGCGGCGCTCTCGCGCCGTATCTGTTTTTTTGGTACACTTTCTATTATATGAAACGCTACGATCCAAAGACTATCGAGCCGAAATGGCAAAAAATCTGGGATGAGACCCGAGTCTACCGGGCTGATCTAGAGTCTGACAAGCCAAAATACATCGCCATGAGCATGTTTAACTACCCGAGCGGCGCCGGTATCCACATCGGTCATGCCATGAACTACACCATCAGCGATGTCATGGCGCGGTACAAACGCCAGCAAGGTTACGAGAGTTACCATCCGGTCGGTTGGGATGCCTTCGGATTGCCGGCAGAGAACTATGCGATCAAGACGGGCGTGAGCCCCCAAGCGTCGATGGCGCAGATCATCCCGAGTTACCACACGCAGTATAAGGCAATGGGGTGGAGCAACGATTGGTCCAAAGAGATCAGCACGCACCTGCCTGAGTATTATCGATGGACGCAGTGGATATTTGCAGAGATGTACCGTCAAGGTCTCGCCTACCAAGATGCGCGGATGCAGTGGTGGTGTACAAAGTGCCAGACAGTACTCGCAAACGAACAAGTGATCGATGGTAAATGTTGGCGGCATGATGCCTCGGACGACCCAGAAGTACAGAAAAAAGAAGTCAAACAGTGGTTTTTCAAGATCACTAAGTACGCCGATGAGCTACTCGAAGCGACCGACGCACTCGATTGGAGTGATGTCGTCAAAACTGCACAGAAAAACTGGATCGGTCGCTCGGTCGGGGCAGAGATTGAATTTGCCGTAGAACCAGCGGAAAGCGGAAAGCGGAAAGCGGAAAGCAAATCACAAGATACTATTCTTCCAAAATCCAAAATCCAAAATCCAAAATCCACTATCACCGTCTTTACCACTCGTCCCGATACCATATTCGGTGCGACATTTCTCGTACTGGCGCCTGAGCATGAGCTGGTGGAGAGCCTGACGACGCCCGAACAATCTGAGGCAGTAAAGTGCTACGTGCAAGAATCGCTCAAAAAATCCGAGGTGGAGCGCCAAAGTGAAGGCAAAGAAAAAACAGGGGTATTTACCGGTAGTTATGCAACGAACCCTATGAATGGGGCGAAAATGCCTATCTGGGTGGCCGATTATGTCCTCGGCGGCTACGGTACAGGCGCCATCATGGCGGTGCCGGCACACGACGAACGTGACCATGAGTTTGCGAAGAAATTTGATCTGCCGATTATACGTGTGGTTGCACGGGATTTTGGTGCACCGTTACCAGATGCGCAAGAGGTTACAGGGGCTGTTGTCATTGTGTATGACGATGCTCGTAAGCGGTTTTTAGGCGTCAAGACAAATACGAATGGCGGTCTTTGGCTCAGCGGTGGCGGCTCAGAACCAGGTGAAACATTCGAGCAGACGGCGATAAGAGAGCTCAAGGAAGAGACGGGTTTTCATAAGTTTTCTCGAGTTGTAGCACTCGGTGACCCCGTGTTTTCGTATTACTACAATGACGTAAAAAAGATTGCTAAACGCTCATATGGACAAGGCTATTTATTCTTTGTAGATTCTGAGTACCAGGAGAAACCAAGTCCTGAAGCACACGAAATATCATTTGAGACAGACTGGTACTCATATGATGAGCTCGTAGCGGGTATTGAAAAAGTTGGTGGCGGTGTCGAACATTGGTTGGCTATGCTGGCCTCGGCACAGCAAATTATAGATGGTAAGGAAATAGAAATCTTCCACGGTGATGGGATACTGGTCAACTCCGGTGCGTTTGATGGCGTGGATTCTGCTGAGGCGCGAGATTTGATCGTGCAGCATCTCGAGCGCGAGGGACTTGGACGGGCGAAGACGACCTACAAGATCCGTGACTGGAGTGTCAGTCGCCAGCGGTACTGGGGTGCGCCGATCCCGATCGTGAACTGTCCTCATGACGGCGCAGTACTCGTACCGGATGATCAATTGCCAGTCGTCTTGCCAGAACTGGATGAGTATGCTCCGAGCGGTGATGGTCGCAGTGCGCTGGCGCGGGCGACGGAGTGGCTCAAGACGACGTGTCCGACGTGCGGTGGTCCAGCCGAGCGCGAAACCGATACGCTTGATACCTATATCTGTAGTTCGTGGTATGAATTGCGTTATTTTGACCCGACCAACGATACAAAACCATTTGCGCCTGCGGTTGCAAGCCACTGGATGCCGATCGATTTTTATAATGGTGGCGATCACGCGACAGCGCACCTGATCTATGTGCGGTTTGTGGCTCGATTTTTCCATAAACTTGGGATGCTCGATGACCCGGAACCGTTCAAAAAGTTCCTTTTCAATGGCAAGGTGACGGCAAGCGACGGACAGATGTTTAGCAAGAGCAAAGGCAACGGTGTCGATCCGCTTGAGATTATCAACCAAGGCTATGGTGCTGACGCACTCCGTACGTACTTGATGTTTGCAGCACCGCTTGATTTGTGGGTTCGCTGGGATCCGCAGGGCGTACCGGGCACACATCGGTTCCTCTCGCGCATCTGGAATCTCGTACAAGAGTTTCTCGTAACTGATCCGAAATCCATCGACCAGCAGGCGGACCAAAATCCAAAATCTACGACGGTACTGCATAGTATACATGTGACGATCAAAAAAGTGACCGAGGATCTCGAGGCGCAAAAATACAACACTGCAATTGCCGCCATGATGAAATGCGTCAATGAACTCTATGAGATAAAAGCCCGCGTAGGTTTTGCCGATCATGCGAGCTGGCAGTTTGCGCTCGAGAGCCTATCAGCATTGGTCGCTCCATTTGCGCCGCACACTGCCGATGAGCTCTGGCATGAACTTGGCCGTGATACGAGTGTCCAGCGAGACAGCTGGCCGACCTGGGACGAACAGTATCTCGCCTCTGACACAATGACGCTCGCAGTACAGGTCAATGGTAAAGTACGCGCGGAGATAACGGTTGCAGCTGACGCGGCTCGCGAAGATATCGAATCAGCCGCGTGTGCTCACGACCGCATAGTTGAGCTTGTCGGCGACAAAAAACCAGCCCGGGTTATCTATGTCCCGGGCCGGTTGGTCAATATCGTCGTAAAGTAAACCTACCTAAAGATGGGCAAAGCCCGGATATTACTCCGGGCTTGTCCCTCGTGCTGCATAGAGCTGGTTGGCGCGTAGCGCCATGATGCCCGTGAGGGCACCGGCGAGCGCCAACGGCACCAGGCCAAAAGTGGGGTACTGGCCGCGCATGGCGGCGAAGATAACCCACACTGCGCAGATGCCGAGGTTGACGATCGCGGTGATCGCGTAGACCACCCGAAGGCGGTCAAGCCGACTCGTGCTACCTGCCCGAAGGCAGTACAACACTGTGGCTGCGATCCATGCCAGCTCGACGATGATAGTCGTGAGGCTCATACTTCTCACTTCTTTCTCGTGTAGTGCAAGGGACACCGAGCGAATGCTCAGTATTTTTATATTAACACAAGTACAATAAAAAGTCAATGCTTTTGTGCTTGAGTTTGTGTGACAACTGAGGTATACTGAGTAACAAGTTTTAAACAGATAAGTTAGGAGATACCAGATGGGAAGGCCGAAGAAACAATCTTCACCACGCAAAACTGGTCTACGCCGCTCGCACCTCGTGCTCAAGCTCGCTCGTGCGGTCAACGCGAAAAGCCCAGTCAAAGTTCGCACTACCAAACGCGAATCAGGCAAAGCAAAGTAGTTTTTGTACCACCGCGCAAAACTACCGTTTTTTAATAACTAAAGGAACCAATTAGTAAACCACTATGGCATCCAATCGTCACCTTGGTCGTATCATCGCTCTGCAGACACTGTATGAGTATGATTTTCGTCTGTTGTGTCACGATGATACGGCAGATCTCGATGAGATATTGGGTCGCAACCTCGAGCGATACGAGAAGACGCTCGACAACAAGTCATTTGTCAAAACACTTGTGCAAGGGGTGGCCAAAAAGTCCGTTGAACTCGATGCGATTATCCAGCCGATAGCGCCAGAATGGCCGCTCGATCAGATCGCGCGCGTCGACCGTACGATACTGCGTATGGCCGTGTACGAGCTGACCGAATGTAAAGATACGGTCCCGCCGAAGGTTGCGATCAATGAAGCGGTTGAGCTCGCCAAAGCATTTGGTTCCGATAATTCATCGAAGTTCATCAATGGCGTCCTCGGGACTGCCTATCGAATTTTGATCGAGGATCCAGACCATGCAAACGCCAAAACTTGATAAATTTAAAAAGTATTTCCATCGCAAGAAAGCATCGATTGATGAGGTTGTGCGGGAGCTGACTGCAGGCGGTATCGTATTTCGTCGCACCAAAGCTGGTGAAATCGAGATATTGCTCATCAAGGACCCCAAAGGCCGCTGGTCGATTCCCAAAGGGCATGTCGAAGAGGATGAAACTGCACAAGAGACGGCGTTGCGCGAGATAGCCGAAGAAGCGGGGCTTAAGGAAACTGAAGCGATTTGCTGGCTCGGCAAAACACATTTTCGCTACCGACGTCTTTCGACATTGGTACTCATGACGACACAGATCTATCTAGTCAAAGCGACCAATCCGCATGAGAGGGCAAAAAAAGAAGAATTCTATGATGAGATCAAATGGTTCCCGTTCAACGAGGCGCTCGAGGCAGTCGAGTATGAAGATATCAGCAAGCTGATGTTGCTTGCGATGAAGAGGATTCGCCATGCAGGGCATTGACACGACTCCGTACCAGACGTTTGCGCGCGAACAGCTCGGGTTTGAATTTGCCGATGTCGATCTGATCGTCACCGCATTTACCCATCGTAGTTATATGAATGAGCATCGTAAAAGTGCGCGTGAGCACAACGAACGCTTGGAGTTTCTCGGTGATGCAGTGCTCGAGCTGTCGGTAACGGATTATTTGTTCAAGAACTTTAGTGAGCCTGAGGGTATCTTGACGAGTTGGCGGAGTGCGCTCGTACGCACCGAAAGCATCTCGGCGGCAGGAGCCACGCTCGGGTATGAACCACTGATCCGTTTGAGCAGAGGTGAAAAACATGGCTCAGATAGGGCGCGGGCACAGATCCTCGCCAATGCATTTGAGGCACTGATCGGTGCGATCTACCTCGAGAAAGGCTATCAGGTAGCAGATGAATTTATCAACCGCACTATCCTCAGTAAACTCGACGATATCCTCAAAAGTGGCAGTTGGCGCGACCCAAAGAGCCACCTCCAGGAAGTCTCGCAGAGTATCGACGGTCTCACGCCGCAGTATCGAGTGATCGAAGAGATTGGGCCAGACCACGAAAAAGAATTTACCCTCGGCGTCTATGTCGGCGACAAGCTGATGGGGACCGGAGTGGGGCCGAGCAAGCAGTTCGCGCAGCAAGAAGCCGCGCGCAACGCCCTGGCTGTCTACGCCGAACAGGAAAAACAAGCGCAGATAGACGCGTAAAATCGCACGTAGACCGTATATCGTAGTTCGTATAACGTATAACAAAAAACTCGCCGTCTAAGCGAGTTGTGTCCCGGAGTCGGGTGGACGAGGCCCTGTAAGGGGCCATCAGTCCACCCGACTCCATCATGCCACGCGTCAGCTCTCCGGGGCCGATGCCCCGGGTTGCGAGCTGAAGGTGAGGCCGAGCAGTGTGTGCTCCTCCCACCAGCCATCCATGTCCGGGGAGGGCATGTCGAGCTGGTAGCGCACCGCGGCGACCGTCCAGCTCGTGCTGCCTCCACCGTGGGGTTTGAGCCCGCGGACGGTGACGACGGCGACAGAGCGGGACCCGAACCAGAACGTTACCTCTCGCTCCGAGACGTTGCCGATTGGCTTCAGGTAGTTGACTACCGCTTCGGACGCTGAGGCGAGCGGTCCTGCGCTGATACGGCTGAACCAGCCGAGACGCGTCCAGGCGGGAGGCTTGTAGGAGCCGCTGCCGTCGGGGTACAGCAGGTGCGTCGCCACGAAGTCCGTGGCGGTGCGAACGCTCGAGGAAAACTCGATCCGTGACATGGTGCATACCACCTTTCTGGCCCGTTGCAGGCCATAAGCTGACGTGCGGCGTGGTAATGATTCCACAGACAGCGTAAGAATGAGGCCGAATGAACCTCGTACTTATGATAACATATTATAATAGTTGCGTCAATTTTATCGTTTTGTTAGCTCTGATATAACTGTCTTTGAGGTTGTTTGAATATCGCTCAGACTTATTGAAAATTGTAAAATGTAAATTGTCTCCCGCCCCTGTTGACCAGATCAGATGATTGGTCTATAATAGCGTGCTAGTATCATTATCAAATTTGAGAGAATATAAGGAAATATTTCATGCTCGCAATTCGTTTGCAACGTACTGGCCGCAGCGGCTACCCCATGTACCGTATTGCTGTCCAAGAAGCACAACGCCACCCATCAAGTGGCCGTGTCGTCACCTATGTCGGTAGCTACAACCCTCACACCAAAGAAACCACTATCGACCTTGAAAAAGTCGAGTTTTACCTAGGCAACGGTGCGCAGCCGACACCACGTGTCGTCAAAGTCCTCAGCGAGCAGAAAGTCACGCTTCCAGGCTGGGTCAAGACACATTCTGGCGACAAAAAAGTTGCCGTGAAAAATGCCGAGAAACTCCGCAAAAACCAGCCCAAAGAAGAGCCAGCACCTGAGGCGCCAGCCGAAGAACCAGCCCCTGAAGCTCCTGCGGAAGACTCTGCAGAAACTCCTGCCGAGTAAACAGTTCTGTCTACCTGATCGTTATAAGCTCAAAACTGATGTTTTGATGTGTGCTACAATATTACCATTACCAGTAGAGACTATAGGAGGTACTGTATGGCAGCATCTATCGACCAACAATTTATCGAGTACATCGTGAAATCACTCGTCGGACACCCTGATGATGTTGTCGTTGACCGTATCGTCGATGAAAAAGGCGTCTTACTGACCTTGACGGTGAACCCTGAAGACCTCGGCCGTGTCATCGGCAAACGAGGAGCGACGGCTCAGAGTCTCCGTTCGCTTCTCCGTGCGCTAGGTACCAAAAACGACGCCCGTTACAACCTCAAGATCGTCGATGTCGATCGACCAGAGGGTGAGCGTGATATGCCTCGCCAGAAGCCAGCTCCCGTGGCTGATGACACTACCGTATCTGACGATGCAGCCTCGACATCCGACTGGAATGACGCATCAGATGACGTAGCTGTGGACAGCTCAGCAGGGAAGCCTGTGGAAAAAGAGTCTGATCTTGCGGCGAAAACTCGCGCAGAGCTTGCGGATTTGGACGACCTCGATATATAACAGCGCTCGACAACAGTCTCGCTTAAAGAAGGGGGGGTAGCCCCCCTTCTTTGATCCGCCAGTAGGCGGATGATTATCCCCCGGATATTAAATTTATTTTCCCGAAGTAAATTCGGAGAAAATAAATAACTATATTCATGTAAATTCATATTGCGATACGAATTTACAATTGCTATAATAAGCACTAGTTCAATTTACTCTTTCGATAAGACTCTAGAGTAGACCGAACTGCGAGCCCGCCTACCGGCGGGGGTTAGAGCCTTATTTGTGCTAGAAATCCCGCCCTGTTCGGCGGGATTTCTAGTTTGCGGAGCTATAGAAAAAGGTAAAGGCTCGGCGAGCGAGCAGGCGGGTGCAAGATTCGCACACCAAGCCTCTACCTCGAACCGAGCCTATTTCTTTCGACCTCCATCCTCGATCCGCCAGATGAGGCGGACCATCAGCCAACCGACAAGGCCGGTTCCGACGAAAAAGATGAAGGGCGTGAAGTTGCTGTACATTGCAAGCTCCTCATACCAGTGGGCAATGACAATTACGAATATTATCATATATAGACAAATAAGTCAATACATGCGAAAATGTTACAGATGAGAAAATTCCAAGTGATTACCCTGTTCCCTGAGATGTTTACGGGTGTATTTGAAAATTCCATGATGTGGAAGGCGCAGCGCGATGGGATCGTCGAGCTGAGCTGCATCAATCTGCGTGAGTTTGGCCTTGGCCCACGACGAAGTGTCGACGATACACCGTATGGCGGCGGTGACGGGATGTTGCTGCGTATCGAGCCGCTGTGGGATGCCGTGACAAAGGCTAAGGAAAATGATCCAGATGCAAAAGTCTTACTCATGACTCCAAGAGGGCGTCGCTGGACGCAAGCATTAGCCCAGGACTATGCCACGGCCTCTGATGGCGCTATCTTCATTTGCGGACGCTACGAAGGCTATGACGAGCGTATCCTCGAGCTGGTCGATGCGCAGATCAGCATCGGTGATTATGTCCTGACAGGTGGTGAGCTGCCCGCCATGACGATCATCGATAGTATTGTGCGCCTCATCCCTGGAGTCCTCGGTGGCGAGCAGAGTGCAGTGATCGAGAGCTTCTCCGATGGCGCAACGCTTGAATTTCCGCAGTATACCCGCCCAGAGGAGTTTCGCGGCATGAAAGTACCCGATGTCCTGCTTAGTGGCAACCACGGTGAGATCGCCGCATGGCGACAAGACCACTCGCAAAAAGCAACAAATAACTAATCCATACTACTAAAATCACTACGTAGACTGGTGTGCATAAGGAAAAGAGCAGTCGGGCTGAAGCAGATGTATTCCGCTTGTCTGCGCGACGAGAAAAAACGTAGTTTTGTCTCACAGAACGAGGGCTTTGCCCGAGTGAAACCGTTAAAGCCCACATAAAAGTGGGCTTTCGTGTTGTGGTGGAGAATGGGCGAACCAATATTTTTGGTGTTTTTGTTTTTGAATTCGCTTAGTTAGTATCGTACACCCGTGCTGACAAAAGCACAAGGGTTTTATGAGAAAATACAACATTTCACATCATTTCACGTATCAGAACGGTATAATAGAGATATAACGAGGAGGAAATATGAAACGATTTGGTACCGTCTATGCACATTGTGATGTCCCGTGTGGCGTCTACGAGACAGATACTATGACGCATGCGGCGCACACCTGCCGGGTCATGGTGGAGAAGGCGCTCGCGATTGGTGAGGAGCCAACACCGGATAACGACAACAATTTTATCCGCATGGTCATGACCAAAGAGCAGCATGCTGAGCGAGTCAAGCACGAGCTGGCCGTGCTCTGGGGGGACTATTTCAAGCCCGAACATCTCGAGACTCATCCCGATCTGCATGACAAAGTTTGGCGGGCGCTGAAAGCGGCCAGTGCCGTCAAACAACACCTCAGCCTTGAAGACTGTGATCAACTAATCACCCAAGTGCGCGATATCGCCGACATTTTCGTAGCTACAAAACGATAAATTCCTGAAAAATGCAAACAATGCTGAACCTTTTTAAGTCATGCAGGGGTTTTATGCCATGATATTTTTTCGACGAGTACGAGGCTCTAGTATGAAACCCAGCCTGTATGACGGGGATATTATCATCGGGACAACGCGGTCAACGTGGTGCGTGGGTAACGTTGTCGTCGCATCGATTGACGGTCGAGAGGTGATCAAACGCGTCACGAAGTGTCAGGGTGAGCGTGTCTGGCTATTGGGCGATAATGCGGCACAGACGAACCGCTATGATGGCATAGACGAAAGCGCTATACTAGGGGTCATGAAGGTATCGTTTCCTGCGCGAGCAGTCGACCCGCCGAAATTGCGCCATCCACACGGCGTGATCTGGGGATTGGTCGCCGCTGCGATCATGATCGGGTTTGCGGTACTGCATCTTTTTCGGATTGATACCTTTGTGCCAGAGCTATCGAAAGCGCTCGGAGGTGATCGGACGGTGACGCTCTGGGTGGCGAGCGTACTCGTCTCAGCCGAGGTATTCGCGGTGCCATTTCTGCTCAGGATGCGTCTCAGTCTGTTTGCGCAGTATGTCAGTGGTGCGCTCGGTGTCATAATACCGCTGTTTTGGAGTCTCGTGGCGATCTGGGCATATGGCGTGAGTACAACCACGGCCCAACTGGGTGAGTTCAAAGAACTACCGAGCAACTGGCTGCTGATCGTCCTCAACATCATATGGCTACTCTACGCTTACGTTACGCTATGGATGCTCGGCTATGACCACCGCAGCGGTGAGAAGCAGTCGTTTGTGACTCGTTGGCTATCACGGTTGAGTGGTGTGAAATAAATTGGTATAATTACCTCTGTTCTTAATAACCAATGGGGATTGGCCAAGTGGTAAGGCAACGGGTTCTGGTCCCGTGATCGGGGGTTCGAATCCCTCATCCCCAGCCATAGAAAATATCCCAGACCTGAAGGTCTGGGATATTTTCTATGGCTGCAAATCCTGAACGAAGCTCGAACCAAGTTCGAGAACGATGTTTGAAGCGGCTCCGCCCGCTGGCGTTGCCAGCGGTACAAACCAACCACCTTTTCTGCATGATTTTTGAGATTTCGGCGGGGGTGATTTTTAGAAAATTGTATTTGAAAAGGTGTTTGGTTTGCTGTGAAGCTATTACAAAAACACCAATTCTTTGGTAATATTATAATGTTGTGTGAAGCTATAATTCTCATACCGCCCATACATTTTAATATTACTATTATAATATGTTACAGTCAACGAAAATAAAGCAGCTCCGAGAGAAAAAAGGATTATCGCAAGAAAAACTTGCGCGTCTTGCTGATGTGTCAAACAATACAATCGTCAATATCGAGTCTGGCAAACAAACAAACCCAACAATTGAAACCGTGTCAAAGATAGCGAAGGCGCTAGAAATAACGATTGAGGAGATTTTGTTATGACGAACCCACCAAACGGTATATACGAGCGAATCGCCACCTTAGCTTCTACATATGCCGAAAACCTGAAACGAGTGATGGATGCGCGTGTTATAGAGATGGAGGCTGATGACAACTCTCACTACCTACTGTATAGAGTATTAGGTATATCAACGCAGGAAGGAAAGAAAAACGACGAATACCAAAATAAAGGGCGTTTTCTTTATAAATACGCAGGATCTTTCCTCGAAGAAGCAGCGATTCTTTGTTTTAAGGAAAAGTTCCCTGATGCAAAGAAAGTCACAATTCCTAATAAAATCAGCACTCGTCCAAAAACGTTTGAAATAGACTGTCTTATCGACAACGAAGCGATTGAGATTAAGTGGAGAGATGCTACAACAGATGGTGACCATATAACCAAAGAGCACACGCGGGTTCAGAATATTAAAGACGCAGGCTATAAACCCATCAGAATTATGTTTTACTACCCAAATAGAAAACAAGCTGTAAGGATTCAGCAAACGCTACAGACAATGTACTTGGGTATTCAGGGAGAGTATTATTTTGGTGAAAGTGCCTGGAAAGTAATCAAAGATAAGACCGGCGTTGACCTGTTGAATATTCTGGAAAGAATTGCGGAGACAAAGACAGATGATTAATGCGGTTCTACATGGAGACTGCTTGAGTAAGCTGAAAACACTTGAAGCTTCATCCGTGGACTTGGTGTACCTTGACCCGCCATTCTTTACTCAAAAGAAGCATACCCTCAAAACTCGCGATAATACAAAGACTTACTCTTTTGATGACAGTTGGGATAGTATAGAGAACTACAGAAATTATATAAAAGAAAGACTGGTGGAATGTAAGCGAACTCTCAAGCCTACCGGTAGTATTTTCTTACATTGCGACAAGACAGCCTCTCACCACCTGCGTATTGCACTAGATGAAGTATTTGGAGCTTCGAATTTCCAAAGCGAAATAATTTGGAGCTATCGCCGATGGTCAAATTCTAAAAAAGGGCTACTTAACTCTCATCAGGTAATCTTTTTATACAGTAAAACCACTGATTTCAAATTTAATCAGATTTATAGTGCGTATTCCCCTACGACAAATATAGACCAAATTTTTCAAAAGCGAGTTAGAGACGAAAACGGAAAAACTAAATACAAAATAAATGAGATAGGCTCAGCAGAACTGATTAATAGTAAGACCGGCGTCCCTCTTTCTGATGTATGGGAAATACCCTACCTTAACCCAAAAGCCAAGGAAAGAGTCGGCTACCCTACACAAAAACCAATATTGTTACTTGAGCAAATTATAAAACTTGCTTCTGATGAGGGCGATCTTATTCTTGACCCATTTTGCGGAAGCGGCACGACACTTGTCGCCGCAAAACTTCTAGGTAGAAAATACATCGGAGTCGATGTCTCAGAAGAAGCGGTTGTCTTATCGAAAGAGCGTTTAGATAACCCTATCAAATCAGAGTCAAATCTAATTAAAAATGGCAAAGATTCATACAGGAATCAAACAAGCGACGTTGTAGAAATACTAGAAGCAATCGATGCAGAACCAGTCCAGAGAAATAAAGGGATAGACGGATTTTTAAAGGTCAATGGCACAATGAGGCCTATACCAGTTAGGGTTCAGCGCCAAAACGAAACTTTTGAAGCCGCCAAGCGACTCCTCCTTAAAGCAATTGGAAAAAACGATTTCAAACAAGCTTTGTTATTAAAGACAAACGAGACAGAAGAATTATCGCTGTTTGGCACAAGAGAAGATGTTACTGACCCAGTCATAATAGTTGATGATATAAAATTGATACCACAGATAAAAATACAACTGGCTGCTTTAATTTGATGTTTATCTCCAAGATTACGATAAAAAACTATCGTCTATTTCCAGCAGATTCAACATTCTCTATCAAAGATATAAATACACCGGACGGCTCAAATGAAGGCTCTGGCATAAATGTTTTTGTTGGCGAAAATGCGAGCGGTAAAACTTCACTACTAGAGGCGCTTACCCTACCTATGCTAGAGTTCAAATCGGACAGTTTTTCGATTGACGATATGAACGACCCGAAAGAAAGAGTTGCAATACAAGTTTTCTCTAAAGATAGTTTTGAAGTAGCGAAAACGATGAGCGGCAGCTTTAGTGCTAAAGGCTTTGAATTCACAGCAGGAGCACGAGCCAGAGACAATAAAACTTATCTGTCTTCTATTATCGTGACTGATCAGCTTTTCATGAAGAAGGATTCAACACCAAAAGACGGAAGCCCCGATTTACGCCTAAGCGTTAATAATCCATTCAAGGGAAAGCGCTTTAGTGAGAATGATATCGTAATCTTAGATAAAGGCAGACTCTATCAAACTCGTTCAGGCACTATGAATTCAACTCGTTTTGACCGACTTATGGAAGATTTTAATCACCAGTATATTAAAAATTCTACCGATATAACCAATCTCAACGAGAATTTAGATGAAAAGGTTAAAAAGGATAAAGTTGAAAATAAATTTTTAGAATGTGCTATCAAAAAGTTCCATGAAATTAGTGGGTCGCAAGTACACCTTGATTTCATCGACAATTATAAACCATTCAAAAACGCTTACTTTGCAAAACGAAAAGATAATAATCAACAGATACAGATTAGTAATCTCGGCTCTGGTTATGAGATGATTTTTGCGCTTTTTTACTCTTTTTATATGTCTCAGCAAGGGGGTAAACAGCTTATAGTTTTGATTGATGAGCCAGAGCTCCATTTACACCCAACCCTACAAGAAAAATTCGTTGAATTTTTACTTGAGATTTCAAAAGATGCACAGATATTCTTGACAACACATTCTCCACTTCTCATCAAGCAACTTGCCTTCAATAACAAAGTTAAAGTGTCTATTCTGAAAGATGGACAAGATGTGTCGGCATTAGCCGACAGAAAATTGTCTTATATATCCGCTAATGAAACAAATTTTATCGCTTTCGACTTAGCAACAGGGGAATATCACAACGAGCTCTTTGAGGAATTAAAGTACAATCACGAAAGGTTGACTGCGGCAAAAAGCATCACGGCATTTGACAATGATTTCTTTGTAATTGAAAAGGGTGAGCCAAAAAATTCACCTAATTTTGGCATTGCCAACCAGGTTAGTGAACATACTTTTATTCGCAATCAGATACATCACCAAAAACAAAACGGAAAAACACCTTATGATAAACTCAAAGCCTCAATAGAGAAAATGCGGTCGTTCTTTTAGGGACGCTTGAGCGCCCCTCTCGGCTTTGTCGAGCGTGGCTCCGCCTGGATTGCTTTAGCAAGACAGTTAGTAAACCAACCACGTTTTCAAATACAATTTCCTAAAAACTACCCCCGTCGAAATCTCAAAAATAATGCAGAAAAGGTGGTTGGTTTGCACCGCCAGCTACGCTGGCGGGCGGAGCCGCTTCAAACATCGTTCTCGAACTCGGTTCGAGCTTCGTTCAGGATTTGCAGCCATAGAAAATATCCTAGGTCTTTAGGTCTGGGATATTTTCTATTGTCAGTGTTGATTGGGATTCAAACGGGATGTCTGCGGTAGACATCCTCGGTACTTTGCGAGATTGATCGAGCAAAGCGAATCCTGTCGGGGCTATAAAACTTATTGTCGCTTGCGCAAAAAGTAGTAGGCGAGTGAGAGGCTGATAAGGACGCTGGTGCCAGCGATAGCCCAAAAGGTGTAGGGCGAGTTTACGTCGCCAGGAATATTGACATTCATACCAAAGAGTCCGGCCATCATCGTGGGGATGGTGAGGGCAAGCGTGATGACGGTGAGCAGCCGAATGGTTTCGTTGAGCCGTGCGTCCATGACGGCGCGGTAGCTATCGCGGACATTAGTGATGGTGCGAAGCAAGCTCTTGCAGCGGACGATGACCTGTTCGAGATCAACTGATAGGTCTTCGATAAGATCGCGGTCATCATCGGTTAGTTTGATGAGCTTGCCATTTAGTAACTTTTCAGTTGCTGTATTGGCAGGGATGAGGGCGTCGAGATAATCGTTCAGTTTGCGCTCGAATTCGACAATTGTTGCGATGTCTTTTGATCCCAGCCTGCCGACGTCGGCGGTGACGGCACGTGTCTCTCGGTTGATGGCCGAGACTCTAGAATAGTACTGTTGTGATATCATATCAAGCATCAGGAGCAAGAGCTGCGTACGGGCAGATGTGACAAGGTGTGTACGCTCGATAAATGGCTGCCATAGCCGTCCCAGTGAGTCTCGGCTGAGGGTGATGAGGTGATTTTCAGTGAGCGCAAACATGATAGGCGTTGTGAAACTATTAAACTCATCACCGACGTCGGGCACTCGAGTGATAAAATACACGACATGGTCGTCTTGTTCGACGCGCGGCACCTCGTGTGGGTCGCGAGGGCGTCAGTGATGATGTCAGCATCGAGTCCAAGCGCCACGAGAGCACCGATCTCATTTTCGGTAGGTTTTTCGCAACGCACCCACGAATCTTTGGCGAGTTTTTTCTTTGTCACGATAGGTGTGCCAGCTGAGTGTGATACGAGATAATGAATCATATCACCACTATATCAGATGAAAACAGAATAGGTGTTGGCGTAGCATAAGTGATATAATCTTTCGTAACGATGGGCATACTACAAAAAGTATTGGTGGGTATCGGTGCGGTAGCGATTGTTGTCGGTTCGGCAGCGCTTAGCTATACGATCATGAGTGTTGTAGTGGGGCGTACGCCTGCTGCTACCCCACAGCCACCTGCACCGATTGGGCAAACAAAACTTCATATCAAAGAGTGGTCAATTGCGCTACCGTTGACAGATACTATTCGTGATGCGAAGTATTATTTCTCACCGACGACGGGCGCTGATATCATCATCGTGACGACGAAGCACGCAACTGATTTGGTCAGCAAAGTCGAGGGCTGCCGATCAGGTCTCTATGGAACAGCTATCCATCGTATCGCCGCCGGAGAGAAGGTGACAGAAAATAAAGTATATCTGGTGACCAAAGCCTATCGATTTGAATCGGCGAAGCTGGCCGAGATATCGTGTATGCCTCCCAATGTACCGCAGGAGCTACATGATATATTGGCTGGCGTCGACACTGCGGTCGAAAAGATGCACGAGGAGTAATGTAGCATGAAACTGTGGCCGTTTTCGAAAAAAGTACGGCAGGCAGAGAGGCGTACGGTTGCGCTTGCGAAGGCTGCCGTAAATCGCAAACGGTATAATCGATTCTTGCGGATACTTGGCCCCGGTCTCGTCACCGGAGCGGCTGACGATGATCCGTCGGGTATCGCGACGTACTCACAAGCTGGCGCTGCATATGGCTATGGCTTGCTATGGGCATTTCCACTGATGTTTCCACTGCTCCTTGCCGTGCAGGAGTCGTGTGCGCGTATCGGGGCGATAACTGGCAAAGGCCTTGCGGCGAATTTGAAAGAGCACTATAGCAAGAAGATGCTGGTTGCGGCGGTACTTCTCGTGGTTATCGCAAATACGATCAATATCGGGTCTGATCTGGGGGCGATGGCCGCAACGATGCAACTATTTTTCCCTGATGTACCGTTTGGCTTGCTGGCGGTTGGATTTGCACTTGGTGTCATACTGCTTGAAATCGGTGTGCCGTACCGTATCTATGCCAAGATTCTCAAGTGGCTGGCGATTGCGTTGTTTGCCTATCCGGTGACAGCATTTGTTATTGGACAGGACTGGGGTACTGTGCTCATGGCGACATTTAACTTCACGCCACAGATGAATTTTGCGACGGTCTATATCTTTGTAGGTATGCTAGGTACAACAGTGTCGCCATATCTGTTCTTTTGGGACACATCAGAGGTAGTCGAAGAGGAAATAAAAAAACATAACGTCGCCAAAATCGGCAAAGACCCTGTGGCGACGCGGCACTTTTTACACAAACTTCGCATCGATAATTTTACCGGCATGGGTCTCGCGAGCGTGACGGCATGGTTCATCGTGATTGTTTGTGCATCGGTACTTTTCTCGCATGGCATCACGAACATTACGAGTGCCGCTGATGCAGCCAAAGCGCTCGAGCCGCTCGTGAGTGGGTTTCCCAATGCAGGGTTTGTCTCCAAGTTGATTTTTTCGGTCGGCATCATCGGGCTGGGGCTCCTCGCTGTGCCGGTGCTTGCTGGCTCGGCATCGTATGCGATCTCCGAATCATTTGGCTGGCGTGAAGGGTTGTGGCGGAAATTTCATCGAGCAATCGGATTTTATGGGGTTATCATCATCGCAACACTTGTAGGTCTTGGTATCAATTTTCTCGGGTATGACCCTATCCAAGCACTTATATTTACCGCAGTCGCCAATGGTATCGCTGCCGTGCCGTTGCTTTTCATGATTGCACGAGTGGGTAGCAACGGCGACATTATGGGGGAGTATCGTAACGGGATCTGGTCCAATATAGGGGTATGGGCAGCATTTGCGATTATGTTGCTTGCGGCCTTGGCGTTACTTTTTGCACTGGCAACCGGTCAGGCATCTTGAAAACAACTTGCGAGTATGGCACGATAGACATATGGATTTTCAGACATTTGCGCAAAATACGGGGCAGGTGCTTGATTTTTTCGGTATCATCATCATTTTGCTCGGCGTGGCACTTTCTACGCTTGGCGTGATCGTCAAATACGTCAAGGGTGCTAGCTTGCAGACGCTCTACAACTTCTACCGCTGGAATCTCGCACGGAGTATTCTCGTCGGACTGGAATTTCTCGTCGCGGGCGATATCATACGATCAGTCGGCGGGCAATTGTCATTTGATGCAGTACTAGTACTTGCGATCATCGTACTCGTACGAGCATTTTTGGGTATAGAGTTCCAGATGGAGATCGAAGGGCGCTGGCCGTGGCGCATGGCGGAATCTCACAAGAAGTCAACTGATTCATGAGACATCTTGTCCATCCGCACCACCCGTTTCGCATATTCTTTTTTTCGAGCGTGATATCATTGTGCGCCCTGGGCTGCGTGTATTACTATATGGGCTGGCAAAAAGCCTTTGTGGTTCTGGTGTTGATGCTTGTTGAGATCACATTTAGTTTTGAAAACGCAATTATCAATGCCAAGGTACTTTCGCTCGTGTCGCTCTTTTGGCAGCGGATGTTTATGACGGTCGGCATCTTTATCGCGGTGTTCGGGATGCGGTTGGTATTTCCGATATTGATAGTCATGCTGACTGCCGGCCTGCCGGCGGGTGATGTGGTCAATCTCGCATTGCGTGAACCAGATCGCTATGCGAATGCACTCCATGACGCGCACGCCTCTATCGCATCATTTGGCGGGATGTTTTTACTGATGCTATGTCTACATTTTTTCTTTGACAAAAAACGCAAAATTCGTTGGATCGACATCATCGAAAAACCTCTCCAGGACATGAGCCGATGGTGGCTTTATAGCGCGACGTGTATTGCAGTCCTGCTGATCCTTGCTGCCTTGCCGTTCAATGAACACCCGCGCGAGACGATCGTCGCAGGTGGTATCGGTATCGCTACGTATATCGTCATCCATGGGCTTGCAGAACTGTTTAGTCGTCACAACAGAGGTACGGGCAAGGCGATAGTGCGGACGGGTATGGCTGGTTTCATGTCATTTTTATACCTCGAAGTTCTCGATGCGAGCTTTAGCTTTGATGGAGTCATCGGTGCGTTTGCTGTCACGAAAGAAGTTGTGCTCATCGCGATTGGTCTTGGTATCGGCGCACTATGGGTACGATCACTGACGCTCTTTATGGTACGTCGTCATACGCTGCATGCCTATCGCTATCTTGAGCATGGTGCGCACTATACGATTGGCGTACTGGCAATCGTTCTGCTGGTCGGACTATTTATCGACATCCCAGAAGTATTGGCCGGTGCAGCAGGCCTCATCATCGTCGGTTCGTCGATCGCAAGTTCGATCACTGCTACCAAATTAAGCCAGAGGAAGCTGACTCATGGACATCACTAAATTTCTTGCGGATGGTCTCCTCATCATCATACTCATGATCAGTGTGATCGCTGGTCTGCGCGGTCTGGCCTGGCGGCGCTGGCAGGGTATCATCCCCTATGCGATCATGGCGGGTTTGAGCTCGCTGCTTGTCGGAAAATTGCTGAGCCTTGTGTATCAACCGACGATCCTGCGCCCATTTCTGGAGCGTGGAGTCCAGCCGGGTGCTGCCTATATCGATAATCCAGGATTTCCCTCTGACCACATGTTGCTTGCCGGTGTTGTCGTACTGGCGATCTATTATCTCACGCCATATCGTCAGCTCAGCTACATTCTCGGGCTAATGGCATTGGTGATGGGGATCGCTCGTGTGGTTGCCCTTGTCCACACGCCACTTGATATCATCGGGGGGGCTGTTGCGGCATGCAGTGGCATTGTATGGTATCGGCATATGACAAAAGCACAAGCGTCGCACTAATTTGATAAATCAGCAATAATCATCTATAATTGTATAGCAAAGGATTGACGTATGTTTCGGAGATTTTTCGACTACAATGTAACCAGCCTCTCGGCGACTGTCCGAGTGTTTGTCACCGGCTTTATTGCCGGTGTGATGACATGGCTACTGATGTCTGGTCTTACTACGTATGTCCTCGACCCGATACTGTGTCGCTCTGCAGGATCGTATTGCTCATCAGTACCGACGATCGCGCTGGTAATCGCGCTTGTTATTGTCCATTTTGTTGCGCTCATCGCGCTGATTCGGCTTGGTATTCTGCGACCGTTACTCATCATACTGGCCGTTGTTGCGAGCTTGTGGGGTTTTCATGTATGGATGGGCGGAAAAGATTGGTGGATTGCCGCGCTTGAATCGGGGTTGATATTTGGCTTGGCCTACCTTGCGTATACGTGGATGAACCGTCTCCTCTCGTTTCCAGTCGCTTTGGTATTTACCGTGCTTGGCGTGATTGCCACTCGGTTGATCGTCATATCTTGGTAAAAATATACATGAAGGGTATCGGTAGCAGTACTGCAACGATTCACGTATACTTGTACGCATGGATATAACTGTCGTGCTTACTATTGTCATCGTGGTGCTCCTTGCGGCTGTGCTGTGGTTGGTCGTACGAAAACCTAGTCCAGACAGCTCGCTACTCATCAAACAGGACTTGACTGAGCTGGGCCGTACCATAGAGTCGCTCAAAGACAATTTACATGCGACGGTGAGTGACAGGCTGGATAAATCACAAGCCCTCATGCAGGGCAGCATGCAAAAGCAGCTGAGCGAGAGTGCTAAATTGATTGCTGACGTGACGCAGCGGCTAGCAAAGCTTGATGAGACAAACCGTCAAGTAGTCGATGTTGCTGCTGAGCTAAAGACATTACAAAATGTCCTGCAAAATCCCAAACAACGCGGCGTGTTTGGTGAATACTATCTCGAATCAGTCCTCGAAAATGTCCTCCCGCCCGGCCGGTATCAGATGCAATACAAGTTCAAAGACGGCGAGATCGTTGATGCGGTGATCTTTTTAGAGAAGGGGCAGATATTGCCGATTGATAGCAAATTTAGTCTCGAGAACTACAATCGTATCATCGAAGAAAAAGACGCCACAGCGCGAGATAAACTCATCACACTCTTTAAGGCTGATCTCAAAAACCGTATCGATGAGACTAGTAAATATATTCGCCCCGATGAGAACACGATGGATTTTGCATTTATGTTTATACCGAGTGAGGCGCTTTACTATGATTTACTTGTCAATAAAGTTGGGGCGGCTGGTACAAGCTCTCGTGATCTTATAGAGTATGCATTTCGGGACAAGCGCGTGATCATCGTGAGCCCGACGAGTTTTATGGCGTATCTCCAGACCGTATTGCAGGGTCTTCGTAGTTTGCAAATTGAAGAGCAGGCAAAAGACATCCAGGTCCGTGTCGGTCAGCTGGGCCGACACGTAGCGGGATTTGAAACCTATATGCAAAAACTCGGCGGCAGTCTATCGACGACAGTCAATCACTTCAATGCTGCACACAAAGAACTCAAAAAGGTCGATAAAGACGTCGTGCGTATCGCTGACAGCGCGCCGTCTGTTGAGCCGCTCTCGATTGATAAACCAAAACTGGATGACTAGCCATATAAAATACCTGCACCGATGGCGCAGGTATTTTATATGATAACTATGTTATTGATCTTTGCGCGAGAGCAACATGTAGAGTCGACCGCCAAGTGCCGCACCAACAAGCGTTCCGACGATAGTCTCAAGTGTTAGGCGACTTGCCGTGTTCGGCTTGCTATTTTCTGACATCATATTGCTGTTGTCAGTTTCATTGAGACTCAACGCAACGGCAGGGTTGAGCGTAGTACCGCTCAGTTTTGTGATGCGAGGCGCTTCTTTTGCCGCTGTGTCAGTCGATGTTTTTGCATTTACAGTAGTTACTTGTTGTTGCAATAGACCACCAGAAACAAGCAACGCCAAGAAGAGTGCGAGACCGATACCTAGACCGCGCTCGACATCACTTCGGCTACGTGATACGGCAGCAGCGATACCGAACATAAAGATCGTTGCACCGATCACTTCTGCGGCAACAACATACCAGTTCCATTGAGCAAAGCTTGCGAGTGAGATATTGACTCGTTGACCTGAGAATGCACTGACGGTGAGGATCGCAGTGATCGCACCGACAAATTGCGCGAGCCAATAGAAAAACATTTTGGCTGGTGAGATTTTACGCATCGCCCACAGACCAAACGTGACGGCTGGGTTGACGTGTGCGCCCGAGATATTGAACATCATCGCGACGATGACGATCAATGCAAATCCAACGAGAAATGCGTTGCCGCCCGTTGCTGACACAATCGCTACAAGCAGGAATGTTCCAAACAGCTCACCGATCACTTCTGCGCCATTGAGGTCGTTTGATAGCGCCGTCGCGCGAGGCTTCTCGACGGGTCGTGCAGCTGCAACAACTGTTGTTTTCGCGACTTGTTTTTTAGTAGTCCGTGCAGCTTTTGCAGCCGCAGGACGAGTTGTCTTTGTGCTCTTCGCACGAGACGTGGTTTTGGCTTTGGTGGCCATAGTGCATAACTCCCTTATACGTTATGCGAGTAGTATATCACATAATGTTTTGCATTGAACATTGATCGAGGATCATTTACCATAGCTGTATGGCATTGTTTGTACGACAAGAAGATTCGAGAACCGAGCTGCAGCAACGTATTGCGGCTGAACTACGTGAAAAAATAAAAAAAGATAAACCACTTGAATATGAAAAACCCGTGAACTCTGTCGAAGAAGGCACGCATGAAGCGCGCAATGTCGGGCCTGTCCTGATACTTATCGTCGCAGTTGTTATCGTAGGCGTTGCGTACCTCCTGTTATCACGCTAGAATAGGAAGGATATGAATACAGATGTCGCAAAGATACGCGAGACATTACTGGAGCGTTTCGAGACGCTTACCGACAAACAAGAAATTCTAAAAGCGCCTGAGATCAAACAACTCCTCGCCGGCATCAAAGACGTACCTACCGAGCAACGTGCGTCCTACGGACAGTCAGTCAATGAGCTCAAAAAAGAACTCGAACAACGTATCCAACAATCCAACATCCAACATCCAAAATCTACTCTTGGCACGATTGATGTCACTGCGCCGATGGATCTCAACGCGCCAGTACCATCGTTGTTGCCGAGTGAGCACGGCACGATTCATCCGTTGACACGCGAGATGGACACGATCGCCGACATCTTTTATCGTATGGGCTTTACGTGTGAGGATTCGCGCGAGATCGACGACCAATACCATATGTTTGAATCGCTCAATTTTCCCAAAGGCCATCCAGCTCGTGATGACTATGACACATTTATGACGGTTGAACGGGATGCTGATGGCGAGCCGCTCATCGCACCGGCTCATACCAGCACGATGCAAAACCGTACTCTCAAAAAATACACAGCCAATCTCGATAGCGGCGAACCGATCGCGTCGGTCGTGATTGATCGTTGTTTTCGTAACGAAGATCTCGATGCCCGGCATGAGCACACGTTTTATCAGATCGAGGGCATCTATGTCGATCGCGGCGTCACTGCCGGTATGTTGATCGCAACTCTGCAAAAATTTATCGAAGAATATTACGGCAAAAAGATCGAGGTACGGGTCAATCCATTTTATTTCCCATTTACCGAGCCAAGTTTTGAATTTGCACTGAGCTGTCCGTTTTGCGACAAGGCTGGCTGTCGGGTATGCTCACAATCCGGCTGGCTCGAGCTGCTCGGCTGTGGCATGATCCACCCCAATGTGCTGAAGATGGCTGGTATCGATCCTAGTGTCTATACAGGCTTCGCATTTGGCTGCGGCATCGACCGCCTCGTCATGATGAAATACAACATCGAAGATATCCGCCATTTTGAAAGCGCAAAGTTAGACTTTTTGAGGCAATTTT